>NZ_JADBRW010000057.1:0-3729 GCF_020247025.1 Microcystis sp. M109S1 | reverse complement strand
GTCAGTCTGTAGAGCGACCATAAGACCAGAACAGAGTAAATCTGTTAAGGCAGGTGCGAAACCCCGCAAGGGAAAGAAGCAGAAACCTAAATCGTGAGGTTTGGGAATCACCGTCCGTTTACGGCGGTGAGGATGTCAAAAAAGTTGAGGATATTCAGAGATTATAGCAGCAAGCCGTTAGGGGAATAGGGTAATGGGGGGATAGGGGAATTTCAACTAAAACCCTAAAACCCTCAAACCCCAACACCCTCAAACCCCAACACCCAACACCCAACCACCAACAAAGCATCTAACTTCCCCCATCGCTGATAATGCGTAAACGTACCATTTTTTGTCCACCTTCATCCAGTTCTACTTCGATCACTTCACTGGTTAAACTTTCCAAACAGGTTAACATCGATCGCAGATGGGGATTACTTGCTCCTGTATCAACATAGAGGCGATCGGACAAACTACCCAAACGTTTCCAAGTAGTATAAAGTTTAGCTACGGCTTGCTCTAATTGTGTGGCTTGTTTAACCAGATCCGCCGCCGTATTTAGACAATCGACGCGCAAAGCTTCTTCTAGAGCCATTTCAATATCTAAATTACCCCGTCGGAGAGTTTGTACTTGGGCTGCCGCATCGAGATATTTGGCTAAACTGCGTGCTTCCGAGGTGATTAATTTTACTGTGTCCACATCGGGATTAGCGGCGATTTCTTGACGGAGAGTGTCGATATGAGTATCGGGTAACTTTTCTAATTCTTTCACTAGAGGGGCGAGATGACGCGCCGGTAAACTACCATCGCTGGCTTTTTCTTTCACCTCATCGGGTAGTAAATCTGAACTCATCGCTGTCCATTCATCGGCCAATTGCTTCACCTCCCGACGGGTAATTCTCTCCCCTTGTCGGGCCGCATCACTGACTAATTTTTGAATTTCGGGGGCAGATTTGGCCGTTTCTACGAAGGCGCGTTTACTAAAATTATTGATACTATCGGGATCCAGTTGTCCTTCCGCCAGGAGAGTATCGGCACTATTAGCCAATTGAATCAGAGCATAAGCTTGACTTTTAGTGATTTCTCGCTGTTTTAACCAGTTTAAAAAGCCTGTACCGCGACTATCACCGCCTTGCTTTTCCCGGTCGCGAATAGCTCGCAAAATTCGCCCCCGCCAGATTTCCGTTTGCAAATCAAAGCGATCGCAAACTTTCCAAAAAGAATCCAGTTGCTGCTGAAAGTCATGATCTTGGATGGTTTCATCTTCGGGATCTGGCAGTTGAAAGTTAAACTCTAGAGGCGTTTCAAAGGCATCAATGATCGCGGAGGTGTCGGAGGAGAACGTCGCAGCATCAACCATAGGATAGACTCGGCAGTTAATCGGGCATTTTATCTTAACTCGCCCTGGCAACCCCCGACAAGCCGATTAATCTTCAGTCACATATAGGGAAGTGGGGAAGTGGGGAAGTGGGAATTATGAATTAGGGATTAGGGGGAGTGGGACTGGTGACAGGTGCGGGAGGTGTCGTCCCCGGACTCGGACTGGTGACAGGTGCGGAAGGTGTCGTCCCCGGACTCGGACCAGTGACGGGTGCGGGGGGTATCGTCCCCGGAGTGGGAGTCGGACCGGTGACGGGTGTGGGAGAAATCGATGGATTGGAAGCGGGATGAGGACTCAGGAATTGCCAAGCGATCGCAGCCAGCAAACCGAGAACACCGACAGCGATCGCTCCTACGACTAGGGGTGAAACCCTAGTGAGCGCGGGGGGAGAAGTACGACTAGAAACCGAAGAAGATGCGGGGGGGGGAGTGGGTATTGCTGTCACCACTTCTTCTCCGGAGTACGTGTCCCCGCTGTAATCAAAATCTTGGTCATAAAGATCGGGAATAATCCGTTCTTTGGCCTGATCATAAACTAAAGGCGTGACAGGTTCAGCCTTAGGAACTACCCGACAATAAACTAGGGCGATGGTGGAATTATCGTGACCGTTTTTCTGGTTAGCTAGTTGTAATAAACTTTCCCCCACAGCGGTTACAGTTTTCTCCCCTCGCAAAAGAGGTAGAATTTCACTGTCCCAGTATTGTTCTACCCGATCACAATCACTCAAACCATCGGAACAGAGGAGAAAAACACAATCTTGATCAATAATCAACCTCTGAACAGTGGGATGGAGATTAGTGGCGCTACTCATGCCCAAAGCTTGCACCAAGGCCCCAGCGTTGGGATACTGTATGGCATCACGATAGAGGAGATAGCCTAATTTCACTTCCCTGGAAGCGAGATCGTCATCCACCGTCACTTGATGACAACTGTGGGCAGTAATCCAATAGATGCGGGAATCCCCCACATGGGCCGCGTACATTTCCTGAGCATGGGCAAAAGCCATGACTAGAGTCGTACCCATGCGCTGACGATCTTGTCTTGACTCCTGATCATTGCGTTGACTGATCAGATCATTGGTGACACGAATCGCCTGTTCGAGGACAAGACTGTGACTATCGGGATAGACTTCAATATCAGTGGTGGGACTGCGATTAATTTCCCTAGGCAGGGTTTCGATCGCCAATTGAGCAGCGATTTCGCCCCCTTCCTGACCGCCGATGCCATCACAGACAATCGCCAGGGGATTTTGACCATGAGCGAGGGTTATGGCCTGATTAGTCGGGGGATAACAGGCATCCTCGTTGTGTTCCCGCAGCGGACCGGTATCGGTGCAGGTAAAAATCTCATAGCTGCGTTCTTGACCTCCACCGTAGTGCTGTAGTGCATAATCGAGGATAGCGATCAGGGATTCCGGGCGATCGAGATCACCGGATTCTAGCTCTTGGGTCAGGGATGCGAGAAAATCTTGAATATTAGCGGCTGCCGTCGGCATCAGACCGGCCCACAGAGCCCCTAAATCTCGTAAATTGGGAGCGGTAGCCTCGTCTTTGCTTAATTCTAGCAATTGCAGCAGCTGATTATTCACTCTCGTCAGAGAAGGGTTGAGCAGACTAGAGACCACAGCTTTTTTCTGGAGGGGATGCCAGAGTTTGGCCATTTGCCATAACCAGTGAATTTGCCTTAAATCAGAAGCTTGCGACCAAACCTCGGCCAGAGTGGGCAATAGTTCCGGATAAATTAATTCTCCCGTTTCATCGAGGGGAATAGTGCCGTATTCCAACAGCCAGATGTCCATATTTAAGCGTTCATCGGGACTGGGAATATAGCCATAGACTTGGGGAATGTGGAGATGGAAGGGTAATAATTTTAGGTAGAGGGAAATCCAGCTAGGAGGTTCGTCCGGCGCTTGGGGTGCTTGAGCGGGTTTAGTATCAAGAACAATTTGTGGTTGTTTGACCAAATAACGATTATCAATTAGCTCACCAACATGATAATAGGTTCTCACCCAATCACCCATCATCCATAAATAGCGCTTAACTAAAGGAGTACCGCATTTTTCACAGAATCTATTAGTGAGAGCGTTCGGGGATAGACAGGTTAGGTTTTGACATTGGAGGGTTGTCACGGAATCCATGAAAACTGCTGACTCCTAAAGCGCGGTTAGTATAGGTTATTGACATCCTCACCGCCGTAAACGGACGGTGATTCCCAAACCTCACGATTTGGGTTTCTGCTTCTTTCCCGAAGGATTTTTCGCACCTGCCTTAACAGATTTACTCTGTTCTGGTCTTATGGTCGCGACCCGGACTGACACCGCAAGTCCTGCGGCCAAAATGTTTTTACTAGCGTTAATATCTCGGTCATGG
>NZ_JADBRW010000056.1:0-6301 GCF_020247025.1 Microcystis sp. M109S1 | reverse complement strand
CTCATTTAGAAGGGCAATTACAGGAATTAACCCAGTTACCGCAACAATTGGCCGATTCTCAGGCAACAATTGCTCATTTAGAAGGGCAATTACAGGAATTAACCCAGTTACCGCAACAGCTAGAAACTTATCGGGAAAACATTTCTAATTTAGAGATTCAACTACACCAGTTAAGTGCCGAAAAAGACCAATTAGAAACCACAACTTCCCGTCATATCGAGGAATTAAGCCAACAAAATCGCCAACTAACTCAAGATTTAGAAGTCAAAAAAACGGCAGCTAAAGCTTTAGAAAAGGAAAAAATTAAGTTTGAGGGTGAGTTAGCAACTAAGCAAAAAGAAATCGCCGCTTTAGAGGTTCAAATTCAAAACCTACAACAAGAAAGAGACGATTTCTCTCAACAAACTGCCCCTATTACCACTAATGAACCAGAAGCAATTATTAGTGAAACTCCGGTAGTAGAAGAACCAGAAACTCCCCCGGCGATTGCCGAGGAAACTCCCCCAGTGATTGCCGAGGAAACTCCTGTAGTAGCAGCAGAAAAAATCCCGGTTGCCGATACGAGTTTAGAAGTGCAACCCGCAGCGGAGATAGTCCAAACGAGTCAAGAATCCGCAGAAAATCCCCTCAGGGGAAAAAGCGTAGTTATACTAGGAACCTTCGGCAAAATCAGTCGCGAGGAAGCGAAATCATTGATTATTAATGTCGGTGGTACTGTTACCAGTTCCCCCAGTGCGAACACTGATTATATTCTCCTCGGTAAAGCCCCCGGTGAGAAACTCAAAAAGGCTCAAAAATTAGGCATAAAAACCCTTTCAGAAGCCCAATTTCTGCAAATGGTAGAATCCTAAAACAGTTATCAGTTATCAGTTATCAGTTATCAGTTATCAGATTTTAGTTTTCAGTTCACTCTGCCTGTTCCCTATTATTGCCAAAATCATGAGTCAAAAAATTGCCTTTTTAGGATTAGGAGTGATGGGAGCGCCGATGACGGCTAATCTTGTCCGTCAAGGTTTTGTTGTCAATGCTTGGAATCGTACCCCAGAGGTGCCGGGGATAACCATTGCCGGGGCAGCTGGTGCGAACATTTGTTCTAGTATCGCCGCCGCCGTCAGGGATGCCGAGATTGTCTTTACCTGCGTCGGGGATGTGCCTGACGTGGAGGCAGTAATTTTGGGAGCGGGGGGTGTCATGGAATCGGCAGCGGTGGGAACTCTGGTGGTGGATATGAGTACCATTGGCTCTCAAGCCGCTAGGATGATTGGTAAAAAGCTAGAGGAAAATAATCTCCGTTTTCTCGATGCTCCCGTCTCTGGGGGCGATATTGGGGCGAAAAACGGCACTTTAACTATTATGGTGGGAGGGAAAGAAGCGGATTTTCAGACTTGTTTGCCCTGTTTTCACGCCATGGGCAAAACTATTCGCTGGTGTGGCGAAATCGGCAACGGACAAGCGGTAAAACTCTGTAATCAAGTCTTGGGGGCGGTTCACATGGTGGCGCTATGTGAGGCTCTAAAAATGGCAAAAATTCAAGGATTAGACCCCAATTTAGTCATAGAAGTCTGTAGAACGGGGGCGGCGGGTTCTTGGGCTTTAGAAAATTTGGGACCAAAAATCCTCGCCCAAGATTTACAGCCGGCTTTTATGATTGAACATATCTTAAAAGATTTGCGATTAGTCAAAGAAACTGCCCAGACAGCCGGGGAAATTCTGCCTGGGACAGATTTAGCGGAAACCCTATTTAAAGCAGTAGCGGAATTGGACGAAGGCAAGGGAATTAAACAGGGAACCCAAGCGATGATTCGCGCCTACGATTAAGCCTTTTGTTGACGATAAATATCATCGGTACGGGCAGCCATGATAAAGTCATTTTGATGTAATCCGCCCACGTCATGTGTCCACCAAGAAACGGTAACTTTACCCCATTCTGTCAATAAAGCGGGGTGATGGCCTTCTTTTTCCGCTGCTTCTCCCACGGCATTAGTAAAGGCGATTGCCCCTTGAAAATTGGCAAATTTATAGAGTTTTTGCAGACGGGGAATACCCTCGTATTCTAAGAGATTCCAATCGGGAATTTTAGCCTTTAAAGCGGTAATTTCCTCGGCAGTGATAGGAGAAGAACCCGATTGATAAGGTTGACATTTTTGTTGAGCAAGTTCGGTCATAGGGGTATCAATCCAGATTTTTTACCTTTATTATAGAGGAAAATCCCCCAGAGAAATTTTCTATTCTTCCTCTGACTCTTGAGAACTTACCCAAGGAGTAGAAGATTCGGCAGCTTTCGGGAAAGAAAAAGATTTTTTTGGAGGAGAAGGCAATAATTCCAATTGTCGATTACCGGTTTTATAGCTAGTTTGATTTTTATGCTCTCCCCGTCGTCGTTGGGAGGTTTTTTCCTCCGTGGTATTTTCGGCTATCACTTCATACAAAATCGCCCGTTTATCCTCTTGTTGACCTTTTCTTAACACCCGTCCTAAACGCTGAATATATTCCCGGGTGGAACCGGTTCCCGATAAAATAATCGCGATGCCCGCTTCCGGCACATCAACCCCTTCATTGAGAACATGGGAAGTCACCAGAATTTTGTATTCTCCCTGACGAAAACGGGTCAGGATTTCATGGCGTTCTTTCACAGGAGTTTGATGGGTTATGGCAGGTATTAAAAAGCTCTCGGAAATGCGGTAAACTGTGGCATTATCGTTGGTAAAAATTAAAATTCGTTCCGGATGGTGTTCACAGATTAACTCGGCTAAAACCCGCAATTTTCCCTGGGTTCCGGAGGATATTTCCTTCGACTCCCGGTGGGCCAACATGGCCCGGCGCCCTTCGCTACTTCTGGCACTAATCATGACAAAATTTTGCCAACCATCTAAACCAGACAAACTGAGATTATTTTTTCTTAAAAAATCATTGCGAATTTTAATTGCTTCTTGATATTTTTCCTGTTCTTTGGCAGATAGTTTCACTTTAATTTGAATTATTTCATGATCGGCTAGGGCTTTTCCTGACAAGTCTTGGGGACTTTTTTGATAAACAATTGCACCAATAAGATAATCTAAATCTTGATGACTACCATCACCGCGATCCGGTGTTGCTGTTAAGCCTAAACGATAGGGTGCGATCGAATCTTCCGCTATTTTCCGAAAGAAATCCGATGGTAAATGATGACATTCATCAAAAATCAAAAAAGCGTAACGATTGCCAAGAGTTTCTGAATAAATTGCCGCACTTTGATAGGTGGCGATTAAAATAGCACTATTATCCTTAGAACCTCCCCCTAATAATCCCACCTCGGCATCGGGAAAAGCCGCCAACATCTGGGCATACCACTGGTGCATTAAATCAATAGTCGGCACGATAATTAAGGTACTCCGGGGAGTCGATTGTAGAGCTAATTGGGCAAGATAGGTTTTGCCGGCAGCGGTGGGAAGGACAATGACACCCCTTCTCTGGGATTTTTTCCAAGCGATTAACGCTTCCGTTTGGTGGGGGTAGGGTTCCCGTTCAAAACTGGCAATTAATTCTAAATTGTTGAAAGCTTTTGCTTCATCTTGGAAGTTAATGCCCTCCTCCTGTAGAGTTTCCACCAGAGGACGATAATGAAGTGCCAAAATGCGAAATCTTTCAATACGATCATCCCAAGTGGCAAAATCTAGCCATTTTTTCCCTTTTGGTGGTGGATGGAGAATTAAGGTTCCTCGCTCATATTTGAGGGTGGGTAAGCGCATTTTTCAGTTATCAGTAAACAGTAAACAGTAAACAGTAAACAGTAAACAGTAAACAGTAAACAGTAAACAGTATAAGTGAACTGAAAACTTACATCTGATAACTGATAACTGATTCAAGGCTGACGGCTGCAAGATAGCTTATCGCTAGATCATATTTATCGGGCTAAAAAAAAAGAGTGTGAATTAACACACTCTCAGCATATCGAAACAGCTAAAGTTTGGCAATAGATTAAATCTTTTCGGTTAGCTTAGTCAGAACGCGATTGGAACGTTCCACAAAAGCTTGCATTCCCTCGGCATCAAATCCCTTTTGAGCGATTAAAGCTAAATCATAAACGTGCTGACAGAGCATTTTCGCTAATTGCGCCGATGGAGATTCGCCGCTACCGGTAACAATACTTCCCTGACTAATCTGGATAATTTGTTGAATTAGGGGATGATTAGTATTAATCATCAGAATATGTTCTTCGGGGAAAGCCATGGCTTTTTGTTGCATCATTGCCGTCATTTCCTGTAAGCGTCGCATTGCTTCTGGAAGTAAGACAATTGCCGGGGGAGTACCTTGGGGATCATCGGATTTCAAGGCTTCAGTTTTGATATTGATGCGAGAATTTTCGAGGGCTTTGGCGAAAATTTCTTTGATCAATTCAGACCGGGTTTTATTACTACCGGGATCGATAATTTCACTAGCTTGATCCTGTTCGAGCAGCGTCGAGTCTAATTCAGAATCAACCCGGGTGAATTTTACATCGGAGTATTCTCTTTCTAGGAAAGGAATAAAGTAATTAGTATCGATGAAAGAATCAAAGAAAAGGATTTCTAAACCTTGATTTTTGTAGAGTTCAACGTAGGTGGATTGGCTACGAGGATCGGTACAGTAAAAAACTCGATTTTCGTGGCGTTCTTTATGGCGTTCTAGGTAGGCTTTGAGAGTAGTATAACCTTCCTGTTCGATCGCTTCTAGGGGAGTTTTCGCCGTTGCTTCTTGCCAGGCGTCACCTTCGGCGGTTTGCACTGCCACTTGTACCAGGGTTTCTGGGGGTTTGTAGGTAGTGCGATAGATTAAAATATCTTCTACCTGCTGTTTAAATTTATCCTCTTTCAAGGAACCAAATTTAATAAAAGTTCCCACATCTCCCCAACAACGAATATATTCTTTTGCGTCTTCGTTATAGAGAGATTTGAGGCGATCAGCAATTTTTTTGGCAATAAAATCGGCAATACGGCGAACGGTGCGATCTTTGGTTAAAGCACTTCGAGACACATTTAAAGGAATATCTGGACTATCGATAACTCCTCGCAAGGGCATCAGGAAATCGGGAATAATTTCTTCGCAATGCTCGCTGACAAAAACCTGATTACAGAATAACTTTAATTGTCCTTTTGAGACATCCACATCCGGTCTGAGTTTGGGAAAATAAAGAATGCCATTGAGCAAGAAAGGATAATCGGTATTCAGATGTACCCAGAGTAAAGGTTCTTCTTGGAAAGGATAGAGATAGCGATAGAATTCTAGGTAGTCTTCTTTAGTCAGATTTTGAGAAGATTCTTTCCATAAAGCCCGTTGTTGATTAATCACTTCCCCATCAATTTTAATGGGAACGGGCATAAAATCTGAGTAGGTTTTGACTAACTGGCGAATGCGGGCAGGTTCTAAATATTCCCCTTCCTCATCCATTAAAGTTAGGGTGATAGTCGTGCCGATTTGGCTGCGGGAAGAATCGGTTAATTCAAACTCTGGAGAACCATCACAAGACCAATGGACAGGGGTAGCACCTTCTTGATAGGAAAGAGTATCAATCTCTACCTTTTTAGCCACCATAAAAGCCGAATAAAAACCTAGTCCAAAATGACCGATTAAATCCTTGGCTGATTTTTGGTATTTAGTGATAAATTCTTCCGCACTGGAAAAGGCAACCTGGTTAATATATTTCTTGATTTCTTCCCCCGTCATCCCGATACCATTATCGGTAATTGATAGGGTACGATTTTCTTTATCGATGGCGATATTAATTTCTGGTTCGGGGACTTCTCCTCTCGCTTCTCCTGCTAAAGAAGCCATTTTTAATTTCGAGATGGCATCAACACTATTAGATATCAATTCCCGCAGAAAAATTTCATGGTCAGTGTAGAGAGATTTTTTGATAATAGGGAAGATATTCTCGGTATGAATCGTGATATTACCTTTTTCTAGTACCGTCATACGTTCAATCACTAAGGGCTTGACTATTCTAACTTTTTTATTTTGCTCGATGATGGCACTATTGATCACAGAGCGATTGCCCAACTTCTTCTAGGGGGATAACCGTACCGATAAACGGATTCTAGAACTTGATCGCAAAAATCAGGGATAATTGCCGGATTATCGGGGTTATTTAGCACTTTTTGACTTTAGCAATCCGATTGAGCCAGAATTGCAGTAGCTCTACTGTTCATCGAAAATTTTGGGTGGGAAACCCCGCCGTTCTAGGTTGGCTTTACGTTAGAATTAAAAAGACCGTCTCGAAAACCAAGTGGGCGGACAGCACCTTGAAAACTCGGCTTAGGGGGTTCCGTTCAGAAAAGCTTGTCCG
>NZ_JADBRW010000055.1:0-6254 GCF_020247025.1 Microcystis sp. M109S1 | reverse complement strand
TCTTTAATCCACCGTCTGGCCCGACTGGGTTTGGTGGGCATCAAGGGTTTTCCGTCTTTTGAGATAACAGGAACTCTTTCCATGGAGATAATCCTTAAGAGTAAAGTTAAAGTCCCTTTCCGCAACACAATCAAGATGTCTTGTCTAACAACGCTTTACCAATAAAGCTTAGAGGGAATCCGAACTAGGGAAGCATTCGGAAGTCTGTGCCAGATTGTGTCTCGATGCGGTAGTCTCTACTTGCGTCGCCTAAATTGGTCTAGGCAAGCCCCGTCGCTTTTAGGGCGGGGTTAGTGACAAAGACAATTGCTGTCAAACCAGTGAGCCGAGTATTTTGGATGTATTCGTACTTCCTTGATATGTTTGTCTTTGAGTCTTTCAGTCAATGGGAATTTTAAGGAACCCATCCTTTACTTTAATCCTCGCAATAATCAGGGGGAAATGTCCGTCCGATCCAAAGCAGTCAGGGAGTTAAAAGTATTCACTGTATCTTTAGTGTATAGTGAAATATTCTCAACGTCAAGCCGTCCTTTTAGGCCGGGGTTTCCAACCGATTATTTTCGATGAAAAAATTAATTCTAGCCACGAGTAACCCGGGTAAATTAGCAGAGATAGGCGAATACTTAACTGATATTGACCTAGAATTGCAGTTAAAACCCGATTATTTAGAAATAGAGGAAACAGGGGCGACTTTTACTGAAAATGCCTATTTAAAAGCTGCTCAAATTGCCCTAACATTGGGAGAATGGTCGATCGCTGATGATTCGGGATTGGAAGTAACTGGGTTAGGAAATGCACCGGGGATTTACTCGGCCCGCTACGGTCAAAATGATCGAGAAAGAATCGAGCGCTTAGTCAGAGAATTAGGAGATAATCAGGATCGCTCGGCCCGTTTTGTCTGTGTAATTGCGATCGCCCGTCCCGATGGTGAGATTGCCTTGAGCGCCACAGGAATCTGCACGGGAGAAATTCTCACCAGTCCTAGGGGTGAAGGTGGTTTTGGTTACGATCCGATTTTTTATGTCCCCGAATACGCTTTAACCTTTGCGGAAATGTCTCCGGAATTAAAAAGAAAAATCAGCCACCGAGGACGAGCTTTTGAGCAATTGCTGCCCCATCTCAAGACTCTCGCGGGTACAAATTCATCAAGGCTCTGACTTGTTCAGCATGATAAGAGCTTCTTGTCAAGGGACTCGCAACAATTTGTAAAAATCCCAGAGACTCCCCGTATTCGCGCCAAAGGTTGAACTGTTCGGGGGTGACAAATTCCTGCACACCGAGATGTTTTGGCGATGGTTGCAGATACTGCCCGATGGTGAGAATATCACAATCGACGGCCCGTAAATCGCGCATCACTTGGCGCACTTCCTCGTCGGTTTCCCCCAATCCCACCATAATGCCCGATTTTGTGTAGGTAGCGGGAACAATGGCGCGGGCGCGCTGCAATAATTCTAGAGAACGCTGGTAATCACCCTGGGGACGCACACGACGGTAGAGACGGGGAACGGTTTCGGTATTGTGGTTTAAAACTTCAGGTTTAGCGGCAAGAATTAAAGCTAAAGCCTGCCAATTGCCACAAAGGTCGGGAATCAACACTTCGATAGTGGTTTTTGGAGAAATGCGGCGAATTTCCTCGATACAACCGACAAATTGACTAGCGCCACCATCAGCCAAATCATCGCGATTGACAGAAGTGATCACTACATGATTAAGATCGAGACGTTGCACGGCTGCCGCTAGTCGCTGGGGTTCCGTGGGGTCTAAAGGTTGCGGTTTTTTTTCAAAATCGATATCACAGTAAGGACAGGCGCGAGTGCAAGCAGGACCCATAATTAAAAAGGTAGCCGTCCCTGCGTGGAAACATTCGCCGATATTGGGGCAGGAAGCCTCCTCACAAACGGTATTTAAGCCTAAATCGCGTAAAACCTCCTTAACACTGCCGACTCGTTGCCATTGCGGTGCTTTTACCCGTAACCACTCTGGTTTGACCGTCACGCCTGAATTACTCCGATAATTTTTGCCTATATCTGTAATATCCTAGCAAGTCTCGACCCACTCAAGGCAGAATATGCTATGATAATTTAGCTGAAAATTTTCGGGATGTAGCGCAGCTTGGTAGCGCACTTCGTTCGGGACGAAGGGGCCGCAGGTTCGAATCCTGTCATCCCGATTAAAGACAATCAAGGGGAGATCCCCCCGCCTATCGGCACCCCCCTTATCAAGGGTAGATCCCCCCGCCTATCGGCACCCCCCTTATCAAGGGTAGATCCCCCCGCCTATCGGCACCCCCCTTGATAAGGGGGGCAGGGGGGATCAGAGTCCAAAATCTATCTTCTATTTGATTATAACTACTTATTTACCTCCTCTAAGCCCATGTCTAGATTATTAATCAGCCAGTATCAGGCGGAAGTTGAAAAGATTGTTCAATATGGCGGAAGTCGCAAGGAAACTTCGATTAGAGTCGCTTTTCAGAATTTGTTAAATGACTATTGCAAGGCGCGGGATTTTTTGTTAATTCCTGAGTTGGATTATCGCACCAAGTCGGGTAAAGTTGTCTATCCTGACGGGACGGTAAAGGATGCTTTACGGTTAGATTGGGGATATTGGGAAAGTAAGGACCAATATGATAATTTAGACGAAGAAATTGAGAAGAAGTTGGCGAAAGGCTATCCTAATGACAATATTTTATTTGAAGATTCCCAGACGGCGGTTTTAATTCAAGGAGGAGAGGAAAGACTGCGCGTCTCGATGCGCGATGATGAGGCTTTGGATGGGATTATTAATGCTTTTATTAATTATGTACGTCCGGAAGTTGAGGATTTTCGAGAGGCGATTGATAGTTTTAAGGAAGATTTACCAACAATTTTGGAAGCGTTGCGGGGTTTAATTGCGCGGCAGTCGGAGACGAATCGGAATTTTGTGACAGCGCGGGACAAATTTTTAGAGATTTGTCGCAAGTCAATCAATCCAGAAATTAGTCTGGAAGATGTGCGAGAGATGATTATTCAGCACATCCTGACAGAGGATATTTTTATCAATATTTTTAATGAGTCCCAGTTTCACCGGGAAAATAATATCGCTAGGGAATTGCAGGGAGTGATTGAAACTTTCTTTACTGGTAATACCAAGCGCAATACTTTAGGGACAATTGAACGTTATTATGCGGTAATTCGGCGGACAGCGGCGAATATTTACAACCACCACGAGAAGCAGAAGTTTCTCAAGGCGATTTATGAGAATTTTTATAAAGCGTACAATCCGAAAGCGGCGGACCGGTTGGGAATTGTCTATACACCCAATGAAATTGTCCGTTTTATGATTGAAAGTGTCGATTATTTAGTTCATAAACATTTTGGTAAGTTGTTGGCGGATCCAGGAGTAGAAATTTTAGATCCAGCGACGGGGACAGGAGCTTTTGTGACGGAGTTGATTGAGTATTTACCGAAGGATAAGTTACGGTACAAGTATAAGCATGAGATGCACTGTAATGAGGTGGCAATTCTGCCTTATTATATTGCGAATTTGAATATTGAGTTCACCTACAAGCAGAAGATGGGTGAGTATGAGGAGTTTGAGCATATCTGTTTTGTGGATACCCTAGACCATGCTGCTTTTCATCTCAAGCAGATGAATTTATTTGCCATGTCGGTGGAGAATACCCAACGGATTCAAAATCAAAATGACCGCAATATTTCTGTAATTATTGGTAATCCTCCTTATAATGCAAATCAACAAAATGAGAATGATAATAATAAGAATCGGAAGTATCCGGCGATAGATAAGCGAATTAAGGATACTTATGTCAAGGAAAGTACAGCACAAAAAACTAAAGTTTATGATCCGTATTCTCGCTTCTTTCGTTGGGCTACAGATAGGTTAGGTGAAAATGGAATTATTTCTTTTATTACTAATTCATCTTTTATTAATGCAAAAGGCTTTGATGGGTTTAGAAAAAGTGTAGTCAATGAATTTGATTATATTTATACAATAGACTTAGGAGGAGATATCAGAGAAGGTGATACAACAGGTAATGTTTTTAACATCATTACTGGCGTTGCTATTACTTTTATGATTAAAATCAAATCCAAAAATAAGCTACCTTGTCAAATCATGTATTGTAATACTGAAAATTTTAATTCAGCACAAGAAAAACTTGATTCTTTAGCAAAAACTAAATTTGACTATTTCACCTTTGAACATATTAAACCTGATCATCAAAATAACTGGGTTAATTTAACTGATAATGATTTTGATAATCTAATTTCTATAGCTGATAAAAAGAATAAGTCTATTTTTGAAGTATTTTCTAATGGAGTTGCTACTAATAGAGATGAATGGGTATATGATATTGATTTAGAAAATTTAGAAAATAAAAGTATATTCTTTATTGATGAGTATAATCATGAGGTCAAAAGATGGATTCAATATAAAAAAAATAACAAATATCAAGATATCAAGAAAGAAGATAATCCTATTGTAGATAAGTTTATTGCTGAGAGAAATCTAATTAAATGGAGTTCAAGAATTAAAAGAGATAAATTAAGAAAAGAGAAAACAGATATTTTTAATCGAGAAGATTTGAGAGAATCTCATTATAGACCTTTCGTAAAAAGATATATTTATTTTAGTTATATTCCTATCGACATAAAAGGTTCGCAGCATTTATTTTTCTCTAAAAAAAGTTCTAGTAATCATGTTATCTGTTTTGCGAATAATGAACAGACTGATATTCTTGTTTTAGCTATTAATACTTTATGTGATTTGAATTTTTGTGCAAGAGGATCTAGTTGTTTTGCATTATATACTTATGACGAAAATGGAAATCGCGTTGACAACATCACTGATTGGGGATTGCAACAATTCCAAAACCATTACAAAGATAAAAACCTCACCAAACTCGATATCTTCCACTACACTTATGGAGTCCTCCACAACCCAGAATATCGCACTAAATACGAATTAAACCTGAAGCGAAAATTTCCCCGGCTTCCCTTTTATGATAACTTCTCTCAATGGGTAGAATGGGGAAGCAAACTAATGGAATTACACATCAACTATGAAACCGTCGCACCCTACCCACTAACCCGCATTGATACTAATAATAACCTCAAACCAAAAACTAAACTAAAAGCTGACCGAGAAAAAAATTCTATCAACCTCGATGATATAACTTTCCTACAAGATATTCCCAAAATTGCCTGGGAATATAAACTCGGTAATCGTTCAGCCTTAGAATGGATATTAGATCAATATAAAGAAAAGAAACCCAAAGATCAAACCATCGCCGAAAGATTCAATACCTACCGCTTCGACGATTATAAAGAAACAGTAATTGACTTATTACAAAGAGTCTGTACTGTCAGCGTCGAAACCATGAAAATAATAGAAGCGATGAGACATTAAAAAGATTGCTTCCGGGAAATCTTATTCTACACCCTGCCTCCAGTAAAAACTTTTTGCCGCAAACCCTAAGTAGGGAGGCACAATTATTTGTAGGATGGGTTAGCGGTAGCGTAACATGAGCGGGCGTTGGGTTTCATGCTTCAACCCAACCTACGTTCATCTTATATTTAATTCCACCCACCCACTTACTTTGTATTCTTGTCTAAGTTTTTGTACTCTTTCTGTCTCTCTTGCGGGTGGGTGTAGAGTTTTTTTGCGGGTTATTCTCAAGCGTTCGGCTATTCTGGCCACTGTCGCCACACTTAACACTATACCAGTTCTTTCTAGGAATAGTTTCGATAGTTCAGCCAGAGTTGCGTCATTATTTTCCTCAATTAACGTACCGAGGACGATCATTTGTTCTGGCGTGAGTTTTAAATGACGTCCACATCGATAAGTCTTCGGTCGAACATCTCCCGTTTCTCGATATTGCTTCAAAAGCTTTTGTACGAAACTTAGGGTGACGCAGAATCTTTTCGCTAATTGTCTTTGAGAGATGGGTTCGTTATAATAACAGTCGAGGATTTTCTGACGGAACTCTACTGGATAGGATTTCATTTTTAGTGCGGTTTAGCTATCGATGACATTATACTTCATATTTGTGAGAAAGAAAGAAAAATGTTATAGTGGGTTTTCTGGAGCGACTCAAGCGATCGCTAAAGATGTTATTATCTAGGGTTTGCTGAATAAATCTAAAAACCTTATCCAACAAGGTTTTTAGACTTTTTTTCCCTCAAAAAGTGCCGACCCTTGGAGTGATTGGGGGGAAAATTCCGGGACTTTTTCCCTGAAAATTAGGTAATTGACCACCT
>NZ_JADBRW010000054.1:0-21114 GCF_020247025.1 Microcystis sp. M109S1 | reverse complement strand
GGCACTTTTCATGATCGAGATGTAAACGCTGCGGTAAATATCAAGGTCGCCGGAGGACATTCGGAGACTTTAAACGGACGTGGAGGAAAGCGTAAGACTTCTGTTAAAGAAGCAGCATCCCGTGAAGCGTCAACCCCATTGACGCGACCATTCTAAAAAAGTGGCGTGGTGAGGAATCGCCGTCCGTTTTACGGCGGCGAGGATGTCAAAGACAATTTACGCTATTTTGGGCAACTTGTGTTGAGTCTGGTTTCTTGTCGCTTCCTCAGGCGGTTGAGCTTGCCTCTCTAGTTTCTAGCTGATTTATCCCCCAATGTCCAAGAGAGCCTAATCTCTGGCTTTTTTGGCTAATTGATCAATTATCTTCACCTGATCAATCGTATAATCAAAAAAACTATAACGGCTCGATTATGTCATGAAAATTGTTTCTATTAAAATAACCAACTATCGTATGTTTAAAAATATACACATAAGAGATATTCCCCCTTTTTGCGTGATTATTGGAGCTAATGGGACAGGAAAATCTACCCTATTTGATATTTTTGGTTTTCTGCGAGATGCCCTTAAAAACAACATTCGCCAAGCTTTACAAATTCGGGGCGGTTATAAAGAAGTTATTACCAGAGGTCAAGAAAAAGAAGATATTGAAATCGAGCTGCAATTTCGGATGAAAATCTCAGATACAGAACGTCTGGTTACTTATATACTCAGAATTGGACAAGAGGAAAATCGCCCCATGATCAAACGCGAAATACTTCGCTATAAACGGGGTGAACACGGTGCACCTTTTCATTTTTTAGATTTTCAACGCGGTCAAGGATATGCTATCACCAATGAAGAAGATTTTAGTAAACCAGATAAAGAACTCGATCGAGAAGAACAAAAGCTAGAATCTAACGATATACTAGCGCTCAAAGGATTAGGACAATTTCAACGTTTTAAAGCCGCTACTGCCTTTCGTTCTCTGATTGAAAATTGGCACATTTCCGACTTTCACATTAGCGAAGCTAGAGGAAGTAAAGAAATATCTTACGCTGAACACTTATCCCCCACGGGTGATAATATGGCAACAGTTGCCCAATATATTTATCAACAATATCCCGAAATTTTTCAGCAAATTCTCGAAAGAATGAAACAACGAGTTCCGGGTATTTCCTCTGTGGAAGCCAAAGAAACCGAAGACGGTCGCTTGATTTTACGTTTTCAAGATCAAGCATTTAAAGACCCTTTTATTGATCGCTATGTTTCTGACGGGACTATGAAAATGTTCGCTTATTTAATATTACTATTCGATCCGAATCCTCATCCCCTACTCTGTGTCGAAGAACCAGAAAACCAACTTTATCCTACTTTATTAAAAGAACTAGCCGAAGAATTCGCTCACTATAGCTATCGGGGGGGTCAGGTATTTGTTTCTAGCCACTCCCCCGATTTTCTCAATGCGGTTCCACTAGCTAGTATTTTCTGGCTAATTAAATCCCAAGGTATCACCCAAATCCATAGGGCTACCGATAGCGAAATCCTCAAAAACTTAGTAGCAGAAGGCGATTTACCCGGCTATCTTTGGAATCAAGGCTGGTTTAAAGGAGTAGCGCCATAATGAACTATAATATCGTATTTTTGCTAGAAGAGTCATCTATAGAAAATGTGTTAAACGAACTTTTATCTAAAATTATTCCCCCAGAAATTAGCTATATATGTATTAGTCATCAAGGTAAACAAGACCTAGCCAAATCTATTCCTAAAAAACTCAAAGCTTTCAAGAAATCTAGTCCCAATACCAAATTTATTATTGTTCACGATCAGGATTCCCACGATTGTCAAAAACTCAAAAAAGAACTAGGGTAAATTTGTCAAAATGCCAGTGATGCTCAAGTATTAATTCGGATTATTTGTCATGAATTAGAATCTTGGTTTCTGGGAGATTTAGCAGCGGTGGCCAAGGCGTATAATTTAAATAGTCTCGGTCAAAAACAAAATAAAAGTAAATACAGAGAACCAGACCAGCTTAACTCGGCCAAACAAGAATTAAAAAAGCTAGTGAAAGAGTATTATGCAGGAACCTACTCTAAACAGATTGCCCCCCATCTTTCCCTAACTGAAAATAAATCCCGTAGTTTTCAAACTTTTATCCAAGGTATCAAAAATGTTGTGGAAATGATACAACGTCCCAATCCGAACTAGAATAGACCTCGACCTAATATAATTAAAAGCCTGTAAGCTCCTAACTAGGGTTTGCTGAATAATGGTAAAACCCTTTTAAAATAAGGCTTTTGACCTGTTAAAATCCGATGTTCATGCTGCGAAAATCGGATTGGGACCATCAAAAACCTGGCATTATCCTTATTATAGTACATAAGTTAGTATAAAAAAGAGAGGGCAACAAAGCCTGAAACTCCCGACTCCTGACGACCGACTCCTGACGACCGACTCCTAACCCCACCAACAAACTTTTTGCCGCAAACCCTAACTAGAGTTGGCTGAAAAAATCTAAAAATCTTGTTGGATAATATCTTTAGGCTTTTTTAAAATCAAAAAGTGTCGGCCCTGGGAGTGAGCGGGGGGAAGATTTAGGCATTTTTGCGCCCAAAAATATTCCCCCCGGCAGAACCGAGGGGAAAGTGGGGAAAAACCGCTAATCTAGCAGTTTAAGGCTAAGTCTTGGGATTCTTTTTTCAAGAGATTAACGAGGTTTTCGTCACCATTCTCTTGAGCGATTTGTAAACGACGTTCCAGACGAAGACGAATATTGTTCAGATGGACGTTGGAAAGGGTTTCCTCTTGGACGACAATAGGGGGTTTGACAACCGGTAACGGACAAGTGTTGGGGATGACTTGTCCGGCAAGATGAGGACGGGTGCTGTAGGCAACTCCACGATACTGACGATGCAGTTTCGGCTCTAATTGGAGCATATGGCGAGGATAATGGTGATTCCAGTGTTGACCTCGGTATTTACCCCCGATATCTCCAGTATTCATCTCCAAGGGGAGAGAATCCCCTTCGTACTTAACTCCTCGATAGGCTAACGTCATATCACCGACTCCCTGCAATGCTTTAAAGTGACTTTAATCCCCCTTGTCGCCCCTATATAGGGACAACAAGTTAGAAGATTTTATTTATTATTCTGTATCTATTTTTAGATTTTGCTAGGTAAATTGAAAAAACTTTATAAAAATTTAATATTTTCTAGCTGGCTATAGTATCCTTTTCTGGCTGGGTTTGGTCGCCCACCAAAGGAGCCTCTAGGGGTTTGAGGATTAATTTTGGTTGCTCGTCCTCATCGATGAGATGAATTTGAATTTGCGGGCCAGAGGTGGCTAAACGAACCACCATACCATCGACGACGGCGGTTTTCTCGAGCGGTTTGCCATTGAGAAACGTCCCATTTGCCCCTAAATTTTCCAATTCCCAATTATCGCGATCATTATGGCGGATTTCTAAGTGCCGCCTCGAAACCACAGCACTATAGAGAACTACATGATTATCCAGCGCCCTGCCGATGAGAATGGTTGATTGATCATTGTCAAATTGCCAATGTTGTAGGGGCGTGGCTTGACTGGGGTGTAAAAGAGTTAAAGTGATCACGGTGACTATTTGCAGCACGATAGGGGCGGTGGACAGGGTAAATCTTATTTGCTGTCAAGATTCATCCTTGCCATTAAGTCTTAAGTCCTAGTAATGAAAATCTCTAGTTACTTGACTAAGCCTTTTCTTTCTATTGTCTCACACTTTCCTGTTCCCTCTGAACCGACCTCCCCCAGAAAATCTAGCCACTTCGCCCTAGTATTAATAAAACTGATGGGGTATGATTTCCACATTTTGAGCAATTTTTACCCTCTTCAGGGATAAGATAGTGCTTGTGTCACCTAAACATTGATCTATGAGCGGCTTGATTATAAAAATAATCTTGATATCGGCTTTCATTTCCCTGGGAATTAAATATCTTGCCCCTTTATTATCGATCGCTCCCAGTCCTCTTAACACTTTAATTCTGGTTTTTACTCCTTTTCTGCTCACGGTTTTTGCCCTCTGGAGACGGACAATAACTGATTAGGAATTTTTCTCCTTACTCATCATGACTTTTGGCAGCAGCCTCGGTTTAGTTCTGTTGGTCTTTTGTCTGTTGATTCTCTGGCAGATTCGACAGATTCTCTTATTATTATTGATGGCGATTCTTCTGGCTCAGATTTTAAATTTGGCTGTGACTTGGTGGCATCGTCATCACCTCAAGCGTTCCTACGCCCTAATTATCACTCTTTTTGGCTTCTTTATTGGTATTATCGGTATGTTTGTGGGGATTATACCCGCTTTAGTCCAACAATTTCGCCAATTATTTAGTTTATTACCCCAAGCTATAGAAAGACTCTGGGGACAAGTCCATAGTCTTGAGGATTATCTCGATCCTAGTCTGGCCAGTGTCTTACCGGACTTTAAAACACTGCTCGCTCAATTACAACCCCTGATTAACCAAATTGCTGGCCGGGGTTTAAGCATTTTTTACGGTACTTTCGGCATTATCCTCAGCTTACTGCTAATTGTTGCCCTGGGCTTGATGATTCTCGCCGATCCTGCCGCTTACCACCGTTGTTTTCTGCGTTTATTTCCTGCTTTCTACCGTTCTAGGGTACGATCGATCCTAGAACAGTGCGATCGAGATTTAAAAGCTTGGCTGAAAGGGATTTTCTGTCATATGTTGATTATGACCTTGGGCAGTTGCCTGGGTCTATCCCTGATCGGCATTCCCCTCGCTTTTTCCCAATCTATTCTCGCGGGATTTCTCACCTTTATCCCCAACCTCGGGCCAGTTTTAAGCACGATTTTACCCTTTTCTATCGCCCTTCTGGAAGCTCCCTGGCAACCCTGGGCGGTTTTACTACTCTACAGCAGTATTTATCTGTTAATTCAATATTTCGACCGTCATTCACCGCTGCCCCTTTTAACAGTGCGGTCGCTCAAGCTCTTACCCGCTTTTACCCTGTTGGCCCAGTTGTTTTTCGCCTCGATTTTTGGCTTTTTAGGGCTATTTCTGGCGGTTCCCCTGACGCTTATCGGTCGTATTTGGCTAAAGGAAGCTTTGATCGAGGATATTCTCAATCATTGGCAGACCGGGGATAAAAACTTTTAAACTGGGGATCTAGGATTCGAACCTAGGAAATGGCGGGACCAAAACCCGCTGCCTTACCGCTTGGCTAATCCCCATTGGACAGACCTTTTTAATACTAGCATTTATCTCCCCGGTTTTGTCAAGAAGTTTATAAAAATTTTTTACTTAGGGCTTGCTGAATAAATCTAAAAACTTTGTTGGATAAGGCTTTTAGACTTTTTTTCCCTCAAAAAGTGCCGAACCTGGGAGTGATCGGGGGTAAAATTCCGGGACTTTTTCCCTGAAAATTAGGTAACTGACTACCTCAAAATCGGTAAAACCCTACACCCTACACCCCACACCCCACACCCTGCCCCCACGAAAAACTTTTTGCCGCAGACCCTAAATACGTCTTAGCTTAGAGGGATTAAGGAGAAAAATCTATGGATAATAGCGCACAAAACTGGTACATTGTCCAGGAAAATACCGGAATTTGTCAGATTATAGCCCTAGAAAACGGAAAAACCCCAGTCAATGGTCAATACTGGGGTCCTTTTGCCGAGCGGGGAGAAGCGATCGCCCGTCGGGTGGGTTTAATTCGAGCGGGCAAATGTCAACCTATTGTTTAGCGGTATTGGTGGGCGTTTTTTTGCCTTCAGTGATTTCTTTTTCCAAGATTTCAAAAGCCTTCTTGAATTGAGGATCCTGGAAGGTTCCCACCCGCTCCCGTTCCTGTTGAAGATTTTTGCGATCTTCCTCGCTCAGTTCCGACTCCACATCCGGATGAATACCATCTTTATTGATGTCGCGTCCTTTGGGGGTGAGATACTTGGCAATCGTCACCGCTAATCCCGAACCGTCACTGAGACTGCGTACCGATTGCACTAATCCCTTACCAAAGGTTTTCGTACCGACAATAGCCGCCCGATCATGATCCTGTAAAGCCCCGGAGAGAATTTCACTAGCACTGGCGGAACCCCCATCGACGAGGACAACCAGCGGTTTATTAGTCAAAGCTTGATTGTTGGCCCGTTGACGTTCCGTCACCCCTTTGCGATCGACCGTAGAGACGATTAAACCATCAGGTATCCACATCCGAGCGATTTCGATGCTGGCGTAGAGTAAACCGCCGGGGTTAGAACGCAGATCGAGAATATAACCTTTCACATCTTCGGTTTCCAATTCGCGAATCGCTTGACTCATATCGCCACTAGCTTGGGCGCTAAATTGATTAAGACGGATATAACCGATTTTACCGATCGGGGTGTTTTCCGTGTGGGCGCGCACCGGGTGAATTTCAATTTTGGCCCGGGTAAGAGTCAATTCTTTCTTCTCCTCACCCCGTTGAATCGTGATCTTAACGCTTGTCCCCACTTTGCCGCGGATCATGCTCACCGCTTGCTCCAGTTCCATGCCTTCGGTAGATTTACCATCGATAGAAATAATCACATCTTTAGGCAGCACACCAGCTTTAGAAGCGGGAGTATCTTCAATGGGTGAAACCACGACTAACTGCTTGGTTTTCTCATCTTTGGTCAGTTGAATCCCTACCCCGGTCAATTCTCCTGATGTATCGATCTTCATATTGTTAAACTCTTTGGGATCCATAAAACGGGTATAGGGATCATTGAGAGTTTTCAACATCTCGCGGATAGCGGTGTATGCTTCCTCTTGATTTTTGTAGGAACGATTTAAATACTGATTGCGGATGGCGTTCCAGTCCGATTGATTAAAAGTGCCATCTAAATAAGTGCGGTTGATGATCTGCCAAACCTCATCAACGGTTTCCTTGGGACTTTCCTGAAAAAAAGCTTGACTTTGAGAGAGACGGAATCCCGCCCCCGTGACGGCGACGGTAGACAGGACCACTGCTGTAGCACCGAGAACAAGTCCGCGTTTGTTGATAACCATAGGTAATTTTCAGATAAATTAGGCTGTTCTTGCCAGAACGCTCTTTCTGGCTGACCGTCGAAATATCTTGGCAAAAAGGAGCGTTTAGGTTTCCTGGAGACAGACAAAAGAACGCCTGTAGACTACTACTGTTATAACATTGATTATCTACTTCTTTGTCAAACTGGTTATTTGAGTAGCGATCGAGTTGCCAGCAGCCCACCTCGCGACCTAAGATAACAGCAAAACTGTCCCGGATTTTCCCTATGAGTGATCAAATCCTTTCTTCCCTCTCCCTGGAACAAAAACGACAAAACCTGCGCCACCAAAGGCGATCGAAGGTGTGGCAAGCCTTGGGTCGCTTTCTGGTGGTTAGTGGTTTAGCGACGGGATTAGCTTGGGGGATGACTTCGCCCTATTGGACAATTACCAAGGCCGGACAGGTGGAAATCGAAGGCACGGAATTAATGTCGCCCGAGTCGATTCGTGCTTGGCTAAAATTAAGCTATCCTCTGTCTCTCTGGGAATTACCTACCCATCAATTGCGAGAAAAATTAGCGGCTATTCCCGCTATTGCCGACGTTAAGATCGAGCGGCAATTATTACCCCCGAAAGTGATTGTTTCTATTCAAGAAAGAAAACCCGTTGCCCGTTGGCGTTCCCATCAACAGCAAGGCTTTTTAGATGCCTCGGGAACGATAATTCCTAAAAACTATTATGGTCGAACTCTGCCCAAAACCCAATTACCTAGCTTAGAAGTGCTTGGTTACGACCGACAATATCAACAACAGTGGCAAAAAATTTATCCCTTAGTTGATAACTTATCGATTAAAGTTACCGCCATCGATTGGCGCAATCCTAGTAATCTTGTACTAAAAACTGAACTGGGACAGGTCTATTTAGGTTTTTATAAAGATAGATTGCCCGAAAAATTAACCGCTCTCGTACAATCGCGGCAATTGTCATCCAAGATACCTCTAGCGCGAATTCTCTACATTGACCTGAGCAATCCCGATGCTCCCACTGTACAATTAAAACCGCAGCCAGCCCCTATCGTTGCCAAAGTAACGGCAACTGGTAGGGATTAACTGGAATTGATCAGCAAATAACCGCAATTATTCCCTTTATGTATTGCCAAAAACCCCAAATTATGATTTTCTGAACCAGAAACTGATAATGTAGATACTGGAACAGACATAATATTAGTGATAGTGTTAACATTGCATCTCTAATTCATCAAATCAATAACAGAATCTTGTACTAAGAGTGTTCCAATTCCAATGACATCGATTAATGAAATCGTTCCCACCTATCCCAATCTGAACAGTAACGATTATGCCAGTTCAGCTATGAGCGAAGATAATCATTACTCTCAGAATAATGCTGGAGTATTATTTACTCGCCCCCATGAATCACAGATGACACCCCGAGAAGAAAGTCGTAGTAATCGCATCGTGCCAAGCAATGTCGCCAAGATCAAGGTGATCGGGGTCGGCGGTGGGGGCTGTAACGCCGTTAACCGCATGATCGCCAGTGGCGTGACCGGAATCGAATTTTGGGCAATTAACACCGATGCCCAGGCCCTGGCCCATTCCTCCGCCCCCCAGAGGTTACAAATCGGGACAAAATTAACCCGCGGCCTAGGGGCGGGCGGCAATCCAGCGATCGGACAGAAAGCGGCGGAAGAATCTCGGGATGAAATCGCCCAAGCATTGGAAGGAACCGATCTAGTCTTTATTACCGCCGGCATGGGCGGCGGCACGGGAACGGGGGCCGCTCCAATTGTGGCCGAAATTGCCAAGGAAATCGGCTGTTTGACCGTGGGAGTTGTGACTCGTCCCTTTACCTTCGAGGGTCGTCGTCGCACTAATCAGGCCGATGAAGGAGTGGGTGGTTTACAAAGTCGGGTCGATACCCTGATTATTATCCCCAATAACCAGTTATTACAGGTAATACCCGCCGACACTCCCCTACAGGAGGCTTTTCGCGTCGCTGATGATGTGCTGCGACAAGGGGTACAGGGGATTTCGGATATTATCACTATCCCCGGTCTGGTGAATGTGGATTTCGCCGATGTGCGGGCAGTGATGGCCGATGCGGGTTCGGCCCTAATGGGCATCGGCATCGGTTCCGGAAAATCTCGGGCTAAGGAAGGAGCGATCGCTGCTATTTCCTCGCCGTTACTGGAATCCTCGATCGAAGGGGCGAAAGGTGTAGTCTTTAATATCACTGGTGGTCAAGATCTAACCCTACACGAAGTCAATGCCGCCGCCGAAATTATCTATGAAGTGGTGGATCCCAACGCTAATATCATCTTTGGGGCAGTCATTGACGAGAAAATGCAGGGAGAAGTCAGAATTACCGTCATTGCCACCGGTTTTTCCGGCGATTCCCCCTCTCGTCCCACCAGTAGCAAGGTGGTGATCAATGCCCCCGCACCCAGTCCAGCACCCACTCCCGAACCACCAAAACCCCCGGGATTAGATATCCCCGAATTCTTGCAACGTCGTCGTCCTTTTGATCGCTAACCTCCTATGACTGCCATTGCCCTTACCATCGCCGGTTCCGATAGTGGTGGCGGCGCGGGAATTCAAGCGGATTTGAAAACCTTCGCCTTCCACCGAGTTCACGGCACCAGCGCCCTTACCTGCGTTACCGCCCAAAATACCCTGGGGGTCGAGCGCGTCGAGTCCTTAAGTCCAGAAATGGTGACGGCCCAAATCGATGCCGTGGTCAGGGATATCGGTGTGTCAGCGGTCAAGACAGGAATGCTGTTTAGCAGCGAGATTATTGAAGCAGTGACCGAGGCGATCGAGCGCTGGCGTTTGACCAGTTTAGTGGTGGATCCGGTTATGGTTTCGCGGGTGGGAGCCAAATTAATTGATGATCGGGCTGTAGATAGTCTTTTTGATAGTTTAATTCCTCTGGCTTCGATTATTACCCCTAATCGTTACGAAGCACAGCTTTTAAGTGGCATTGAGATCAATAATTTTGAGGCGATGAAAGCGGCCGCCGAAATTATTTTCCAGAAGTCGGCCACACCCGTATTAGTGAAAGGTGGCGGCATGAAAGGCCGGCTGCGTGGGGTTGATATCTACTTTGATGGGGAAGAATGGGAAACTTTTAAGACCAGAAGCGTCGAAACCAATAATACTCACGGGACTGGTTGTACCCTATCGGCAGCGATCGCCGCTAACCTCGCTTTGGGTGATGACCTGAAAATAGCGGTGAAAAAAGCCAAGGATTACGTTACTAACGCCCTCGATCATTCCCTCGCTATCGGTCGCGGAACCGGTCCAGTGGGGCATTTTTACCCCTTAAAAGCCCTAAATTAGTCAATTCAAGACCACTACGCCGCGTATTTCCCCCCCAGTACCCCAGAGTTGCACTGGTCGCCCCTCGGTTCCCCTCTCGGTCTATCGAGAATTAGTCAAAGAATTGCAGGCCACTCAGATTTTACAATTTTCTCTCAGCACCTCTGAACGTCTTACAACCTTGATGAATTTGTCTAATTTCTTCTTTCATTTCTTAGGCTATTCCCAAGCGGGGTAATCCTTTTTCATG
The DNA here is from genome assembly GCF_020247025.1 of Microcystis sp. M109S1. Classification (NCBI taxonomy): domain Bacteria; kingdom Bacillati; phylum Cyanobacteriota; class Cyanophyceae; order Chroococcales; family Microcystaceae; genus Microcystis; species Microcystis sp. M109S1. The sequence goes on along the minus strand of NZ_JADBRW010000054.1, from coordinate 10,576 downwards.
TACCCCCATTAACTTTCTTAATTCATTAAGCTCTCCATGGATAATATCCATTACATGAAAACGGTCATAGACGATTTTAGCTTTGGGAAATAATTCCTTTGTTTGATAATTTACCACTGTTACATTTGGTAAATCGAGGATTTGCTCAAAATTTATCCACATAACCCACCTCCTGTTCTGTATTACCATTATACCATCCTCATACAGAACCTAGAAGAGCCTAATTTTTAGTATATATAAGGATTGTACTTTAGCAATTTAAAGAGGTTACTTGTTGCTTTAGTAAGGATTTTAAGTCTTCTACTGACTCAGCAATATTAAGATTGGGGACTCCACTCATTGCCTTTTTACTGCATAAATTGTCCGGTTACTGAGTATAACATACTTTTTAAAAAATGGTATTACCCCTTAAATATTTCTACTTATGACCTAAGAGAGATGCTCCCGTATTTTCTTAAATGTATGGTAGGAGTGTCTGGGAGCAAGTCACTTTTGCGAGTGCATAAATCTGACACTCGTGGGACAAGTCACTGAGCACCTAAGACAAGATTGTTGACTTCAAACAAAGGGAAAAAAGATGTTAAAAATTACTGCGGATCTATATTCTGGACGAGCGAATCCGGAGTGGATTATCAGCGATGAACAGGAAATTCGCGCTACCCTGCGGGAAATCGCTAATAATGCTAGTGTCATCGCTAAATCGGCACCAGCCAACGCTGGTCTAGGATTACGGGGATTTTTAGTAGAACCCCTCAACGATGAGGTGGGCCGCAATTACAATCTGCCAGAGAGTATTTATTTAGCGGCTGGACAGTATGCTATCAGTTCTAAAGCTAATGCTATTGCGGAAAGACTGGTCGGTTTAATCAATAGTGCCGAAATAACCACCAGAATGACCCCTGAAGAAGAAGCTCTATCTTTAGATGCAGATCTACAGGGGTTTTTGCAGGAACAATTATATGTAGGTGAGCGCTTGACGCTCCTCGATACGGAAGGATTAGAATTATCCCCCGAAGCTGTCGAAATCCCCCTCGAAACCCCCAAGGCCGCCTGCCAATACGAATTGGGAGCTTATAATCCCAATTTCTGGAACAACAACGCAACTAAGCTAAACGGCTTTTACTTCGGATCACCGATATAGACTCCAAAAGGGTTATAGCTATTGGATCATGCAGGTTAAGCGCCGTTTAGCTTATCCTGCGGAACAATAACTGCTACAATTACGCCAGTAACAAACGCACCGATACCTTTGCCCAACCCGGACGCGGTTGTGGTAATATCTACCGCTCGCTCACCTGTGCGGAAGTGACCCGAGCTTCCCTGTGTGATGGCTTACACGTGCGTTATAATTGTTTCCCCGCCTCCGAAGCCCCTCGCTATCTGGTCGCCCTAGTTATAGCTCCAGGACGAGATTTCCACTGGTATCGACTGAATAAAGAGGGTTTCTGGAGTCATAAACCTGGTTCCACGCCGGTCAGAAATGTTGATAATAGTAACCGGGTGATTACAAATCCCGAAACCTGTAATCGCGGAATTTATACGCAATTTTGTGGCTATTTCTATACTTGTAAGAGCCAAAAAATTCGTTAAACGTTTCAACTCAGGTCAGTTAGATGGCTAAGGTAGAACCCGAGGGAAGGAGGGGAAAGGTGGCAGCAATTATGGCGATCGCCATCTCCCTCTTTTGCCTGCTCGGCCTAATAGTTTACACTCAGACAGTGGAGGCCATTGTGCAAGTAGAACTCGATATATTTAGTGGTCGTCCCAATCCCCATTGGACTCTTAACGAGCGCGATAGTCAGGAACTACTCCAACGACTGCAGCGTTTGTCCCCTACCAACGCCGGTGAACCTAGTGGCAATTTGGGTTATCGAGGGGTGATCCTCAGTAATCCCGAAGGTGCGATCGCTGGATTCGAGTGGATCGTTTGTTCGGATGGATTAGTGGTCGGATACAAGGGAGACTCATCCCAGAAGTTTATCGATGCCAATCGTAACTTGGAACGTTGGTTAGTACAAACTGGTAAGACAACTTTGGGGCCGGATATACTGCGCTCGCTGCCTCAAGAGTTCGGTGGTGATTTCTAGGCATATTTTTAGCTTTTCAAGAGTTGGTTGCCAGTATTTGATAAAAACTAGGACTTGTGCGCTACATTCTGGTAAATTCCCCCGCTATCTCTAACCCCGTGTGCAACTATAAAACTTCTTTCTTTCTACCCTAACTGTCCTTTGCCCGATTTGCTATAGTTTAATGCTTGAAATATCGATCATCGTCAAAAAAATCGGGTATCAAAGCTAATTCATACCCGAAAACTTTTCATCTCGATCGCTATCTTAGGCTTTCTGTTCCTGTTTAGATTTATGTAGGGGATCCATATAAATCTCTAAGCGCTTAAATACCACAGAGGAAAGGGTAGTTAAAACCAAATAAACTACAGCAACAGCGATATAAATCTCGAAAGCTTTATAGGTAGTGGCTACCATTAATTGACCTTGCCGGAATAATTCTTCAAAACCGATTACTGCCGCTAAACTGGTATCTTTAATTAGGGTGATAAATTCATTCCCCAACGGTGGCAACATCCGGCGAAACGCTTGGGGAAAAATCACCTCGCGCATGGTTTGCATCGGGGACATTCCTAAACTAGAACAAGCTTCCCATTGACCATTATCGATCGATTGAATACCGCCGCGCATAATTTCAGCTAAATAGGCCGCCACATTTAAACTTAGGGCAAATAAGGCCGCCGGTAAACGATCTAAGTCGATATTTAAGCCAATTTCTCGGAACAACCCGGGCAAACCAAAATAGATCAAGAATAATTGCACCAGCATGGGTGTTCCCCGAAAGAAATCCACATAGATGCGGCAAATTATTTTTAACCATTTGTAGGGAGAAATCAGGGCAATAGCCACTAAAGTTCCGCCGATTAACCCGAACAGAAAAGACAGAACCGTTAACAAAATTGTCCAAGGAACCCCTTTAAAAATCAGGTTATAGAATAATTCTCCCCAGTTAAAACTCGATTCCTGTAAATTCTTTAAAGCTGGGGCAACTAAAGGTAATTCTGGCGGTTTTTCTCCAAACCATTGCCGAAAAATAGCATCGTACTGACCACTTTCTATGACTCGACCGAGAGCATCATTAATTAATTGGAGATAGGGGGAATTTTTGGGTAAAGCAATGCCATAGAATTCTTCCGTTAATAATTCTCCGACCACTTTTACTCCCCGTAAACCCGCTTGTTTAATTGCATACAAAGTCACGGGTTTATCGTTAACTACCGCCTCGACTCGACCATTAATTAATTCCTGCAAAGCTAAAGCCGCCGAGTCAAATTGACTAACTGTTGCTCCCGGTATTTTTGTCGCTTCTAAGGCTCCCGTAGTGCCAATTTGAACGGCAATTCTTTTGCCTTTTAAGTCTTCAAAATTTTTAATCGTCCGATTATCTTCCCGAACAGCGATCGCTAAACCAGCCCTAAAATAAGGTCGAGAAAAAGAAATCGCTTGGGCGCGTTCGGAGGTGATGGTCATGCCACTAATAGCGGCTTCCACTGTTCTCGCTTGTAGAGCCGGAATAATGCCATCAAAGGGTAAATTTCTAAAGTCAATGTTGAGATCGGCTTCCTTGCCAATCGCCCGCATTAAATCGATATCAAACCCGGTTAATTGTCCCCCTTGTTGAAATTCAAAGGGCGGAAAAGTCGCTTCTGTGGCGACTCGAAAAGGATTAGGAGGAGTCTGAGAAAAAGCGGGAATAACACTTAATCCGATCGCCAAGACTAATCCTAACAAGGCAAAGATCCCTCTCTGCACCGCCCGCCCTCGCCAAAATTTAATCATTTTTTAAGTTTTACTCCTTGATTTTTTTGCTCAATTAAGCTAGAAACTCTGACCTACTTCTCACTTAAGGCAGATGTAGAGAGACTATTTGAGTATTATGATTATTACCTTTGATAAAATGTCGTCAAGGATACAATCTGGCAGAAACTAATCTCGATACCTTTATACAGAATGTAAAATTTTTTACGAGAGGATATCATGACCACTACTACCCCTGTGATTGTCAGTGAAGGTTTACGCAAAAGTTACGGCCCTTTAGAGGTACTTAAAGGAGTTACAGGCACTCTTTATCAAGGGGATGTGGTATCGGTAATCGGTCCCTCTGGCTGCGGCAAAAGTACCTTTTTACGCTGTCTCAATCGTTTGGAAACAATTAACGGCGGCCGCTTGGAGGTGATGGGAATTGACATCTCTTCCCCGAAGTTAAATCAATCGGTCCTCCGCAAGTTACGCAGCCGGGTAAGCATGGTGTTTCAACACTTTAATCTTTTTCCCCATCTCACCGTTTTACAAAACTTGATGTTGGCCCCCAAGCAAGTGTTACACCACTCGGAAAACGAGGCTAAAGATACGGCAATTCATTATCTGGAAAAGGTGGGATTGGCCCCAAAAGCCGATGTTTATCCTGACCAGTTATCGGGAGGACAAAAACAACGGGTGGCGATCGCTCGCAGTCTCTGCATGAAACCAGAGGTGATTTTATTTGATGAACCCACTTCGGCCCTGGATCCGGAATTGGTTGGGGAAGTGTTAAACGTTATGCGTCAATTGGCCGATGAGGGTATGACTATGGTGGTCGTCACCCACGAAATGCAGTTCGCTAAGGAAGTCTCTAACAAGGTTTTGTTCTTCAATCAAGGTGTCATCGAAGAAGCAGCTGATCCCGACACCTTCTTTAATCATCCCCACAGCGAGCGCCTACAAGCTTTTTTAAGTCGCATCAATAGTAATTAGGGTTTACTGAATTCAGGAGTCAGTATTCAGGAGTCAGGTTTTAGGTGTTGGGGGTTGGGGTTTTGGGGTTTTGGGGTTTTAGTTCAATTTCCCCACACCCCACACCCCACACCCTACCCCCACCGAAAAACTTTTTCAGCAGACCCTAATTAGGGTTTGCTGAATTCAGGAGACAGACTTGTATCAGTTATCAGTGATCAGATGTGAGTTTTCAGTTCACTGATTACTGTTTACTGTTCACTGTTCACTGAAAATACTCCCCACTTCCTCATCCCACTTTCCCACCAATTGTAAAGAAATGTTACAATTATGCTGTCATAACAGCTTACCATCTTGACAGGAGGGAAAGACAGTGGTTATAGTAAGGACACATACCCGGGTAAACCAATTTAGTGATATGCAAGACAAGCAAAAAGTCACACTGTACCTTCCCCCTGGAGTCCATCGTCAACTAAAAATAAGAGCCGCGATCGATGAAGAATCGATGTCAGGGCTGGTGGAGAAAGCGATCGCTTTCTACCTAAAATACCCCGACAAGGTAGAAGAAATCGAAGCCACCGCCTATGGCAAAACCTATCAGGTTCATGTCTGTCCCGAGTGTGATGCCGCCTTAGTAATAAAAGAAGATCGGCTAAGGTCAATCAAACGCCAGCCCGGAATAGTCGGCGACGAGTTCCCGCTCGAAGTTCCCGAACCCGTTGGTGCTCAAGGAACCGCAGAGGGAGAAGCAGCCTTAGTTCCCTGCTAAACTCTCGGTAGCCGCCCAAGGTCTAAACCGTTACCACAAATAGGGTCGATGTTATGAAAGAAGAGCTAGAAATTCTCGTCAAGGCTCAGTATCCCCTGATTTACCTCGTCACCTCCGAGGAGGAAAGGGCGGAAGAAGCCATCAGCAAAATAGCCCAACTAAATACACAACATCGACGGGTGTTTGTCTGGACTGTCACCCACGGCATGATCGAACAGGGTCAACCGCGCCAAACCAATCAACATAATACCGTGTCGCCAGAAGCGGCGATCGAATGGGTGGTGCGTCAACGGGAAGCGGGCATCTACATCTTCAAAGACCTGCATCCGTTCATCACTTCCGCTCCGGTCACTCGCTGGTTAAGAGATGCGATCGCCAGCTTTAAAGGAACTGAAAAAATCATTATTTTAATGTCTCCCCTGCAAGAAGTCCCCATAGAACTAGAGAAAGACGTAGTAGTTCTAGATTTTCCCCTGCCGGACATGGGAGAGTTAGATACGGTTCTCTCGCAACACCTAACCAGAAATCAAAATCGTCGTACCACCACAGAGGTCCGGGAAAAACTCCTGAAAGCTGCCTTAGGCTTAACCAAAGATGAAGCCGAAAAAGTTTACCGCAAAGCCCATGTAAAAGCGAGCAAATTGACGGAAGACGAGGTAGAAATCGTCCTTTCCGAGAAAAAACAACTGATTCGCCGCAACGGAATTTTAGAATACGTTGAAGAAGACGAGACCATCAACGCCGTCGGGGGTCTGGAAGAATTAAAAAAATGGTTAAAACAGCGCTCAAACGCCTTTACAGAAAGAGCCAGAGGTTACGGACTCCCCCAACCGAAAGGGATGCTAATTTTAGGAGTACCAGGCTGTGGTAAGTCCTTAATCGCTAAAACCACCTCGCGCCTCTGGGGTTTACCGCTCCTGCGCTTAGATATGGGACGGGTTTATGATGGTTCCATGGTGGGACGGTCTGAGGCTAACCTGCGTAATGCCTTAAAAACTGCCGAATCCATCTCTCCGGCCATTCTTTTCATCGATGAATTAGATAAAGCTTTTGCCGGTGGCACAGGATCCGCCGATTCCGATGGGGGAACCTCTAGCCGCATCTTCGGCTCCTTCCTGACCTGGATGCAGGAAAAAACCTCGCCCGTCTTTGTTATGGCCACAGCTAACCGGATTGAACGGCTACCGGGGGAATTCCTCCGCAAAGGGCGCTTCGATGAAATCTTCTTTGTGGATTTGCCCAATTCCGAAGAAAGACAAGATATCTTTAATATTCACCTGACTAAACGACGCTCCGACATTTCTCGCTTCGATTTGGAGCAGTTAGCCAAGGTATCCGATGGGTTTTCTGGTGCGGAAATAGAACAGGCGCTGATTGCCGCCATGTATGAGGCCTTCGCCCAAGATCGCGAATTTACGCAATTGGACATTATTGCGGCGATTAAGGCGACTCTGCCCCTATCTCGCACCATGACCGAACAGGTGACTGCCCTGCGTGATTGGGCCAGACAACGCGCCCGACCTGCTTCGGCCTCCGTCGCTGAGTACCAGCGATTGGAGTTCTAACAGACTTTCGCCCGCTCCCAACGGGATGAAAGGCTAGTTCTCAGGGACTAGCAATGCCTCGAAAAGCCGCTTGGCGGCACTCTTTAACTCTCAATCTGTTGTTGTTGATTCTTATCTACAAAGAGGAAATTCCAATGTCTCATTTTAGCACTCTCCGGACCAAAATCACCGATGCCGAAATCCTCAAAGCTTCTCTCCGCGACCTCGGCATTAGCGTGAAAACCGAAGCCGATGTTCGTGGTTACAACGGTCAACGGGTTCGCTCTGACATCGTTGCTGTTCTCGATGGCGAATATGATCTCGGTTGGTCTCGCAATACCGACGGCAGTTTCGATTTAATCGCTGACCTCTGGGGTGTAGCCAAAAAACACAATCAAACCGAATTGATCAACTCGATCAACCAAAAATACGCTGTGAACAAAACCCTATCCGAAGTGAAACAGCGCGGTCTGCAAAACGCTAACGTTAAGCTAGTCGTTCAAAGCTAATATTTACAGCGCGTTCCCAAGCCTAGGGGTTGACCAGTTCGGTTAACCCTTTTTTCTGTCTGTGGGGTATGTTAAGAATGGTAAAATTAACTTGACAAAAATGCTCCGACCCCAAGAAAGAACTAAACTCGATCCGACTCAAGACAGCGATTTTTATGCTTTTCCCCGCTTTGTCACCCACGTGGATCAGGGTTTTATCGATCAATTAACCGCTCTCTACCGAGAGATATTATCGCCGAATACGCGCCTTTTAGACCTGATGAGTAGCTGGGTGTCCCATTTACCGGAGGAGATGGAATTTGAGCATATCGAAGGTCACGGGATGAATGGGGAGGAGTTAGCCAAAAATCCCCGCTTGCATAGTTATTTTATCCAAGACCTCAATGCACAGCCAAAATTGCCCCTAGAGGATAGTTCTTTTGACGCGGTGTTAATCACGGTGTCGGTGCAGTATTTGCAGTATCCAGAGGCGATTTTTGCGGAACTGTATCGCATTTTAAGGCCCCATGGTCTGGTGGTGGTCAGTTTTTCCAATCGAATGTTTTATCAAAAAGCGATCGCTGCTTGGCGCGATAATAGTGATTTAGGCCGGGTGGCGTTAGTGAAATCCTATTTTCAATCGGTGGCGGGATTTAGGGAAGTACAGGCGATCGTTCGTCCTGCTACTACCCCCAGTTTCCTGCAAATGTTAGGAATTATGGTTGCTGATCCCTTCTATGCAGTGATAGGAAAACGCAGTTAAAATTCAGTACAAGATTACTGCCGTATTAACCCCCACTAATCTCCACTAATTTTTCACCAGACCTCAACAGATCTAACGCATCAAGTAAAGTCAAGCTGAGAATTTCACGCAACCGAGCATTCGATGTATTTCCACAAGTTAACCAATTGATTTGTGGGGGTGCTTGCCAACGTTCAACTAAATCTACGAAATCGCTATCCTTGGTCAAGCAATTAAAACAGGGTGATTGAGTTTACATGAAGCGTAGGTAAGCGATGCTTTTAAGTCATCCATTTCTAGATCTGGTAGTTCTTCCAAAATTTGTTCAGCACTCAGCCCTGCTGCAAATAGATCTAAAACATCAGACACGCGAATTCTCATGCCACGAATACAGGGGCGACCACCACACTGTTTGGGATTTACTGTGATTCGTTCAAGTAATTTTGACATTTGATCTAACCTCCACAATTAAGTGTTTATCGAAAAGATTCCAGCCACAATTCCCAAAATAATTAGGGTTTGCGGCAAAAAGTTTTTCGGTGGGGGCAGGGTGTGGGGTGTGGGGTGTGGGGTGTGGGGTTTTACCGGTTTTGAGGTAGTCAGTTACCTAATTTTCAGGGAAAAAGTACCTGAATTTTCCCCCCGATCACTCCCATATCCAGTACTTTTTGATTGACAAAAGGTCTAAAAGTCTTACCCAACAAGGTTTTTAGATTTATTCAGCCAGCCCTAATTCTTACCTAGAATCTTGTCATACTCGGAGTGGGAGCCAACCCAGAACCAAACTATTTTTTCTTCGTCTGACTTCTTAATTCCTAATGCTCGCCATCCAATGCCGACTCTGACTGACCAGATTTTTTCTCTTGGTTTCACCTCTTTGAACTCTAGGCTGGGGTGAAATGGATTTTCTTTCCAAATCTCGTAATTTTTCTTGGCTGTTTCTTGTACCCTTTGCGGCAAACTTAGAAAAAGTTGACGAAACCTCTTGGTTCTGGCTGACTTCATTCTTCCCCAAAGCCTTTATCTTCTGTTCTCCCCTCTTGTTCTTCTATCAGAGCTTCCTGTGCCATTGTTATTAAAGCTCCCAATTCCAGATCCTCGTTGGAAAGGCTTTTCTGCCATTTTAATTCACTTTCAATATCTTGCAGCAATTGTTGAGCAAGTTCATCTTGAAGATGCTCTGGCAGTTTCTGGATTTCTGTGAATGCTTTTTGCAATAGAGTAGTCATGTTTTGTTCATGTTTTACGGGTATTGAGCTATTTTACTACTTTTTCTACTTTTGCCATCTAACGGTTTAACTCACCCGCCGTCAGTAGCTTTGGATGATATGATTAGTCTAGCATAGGGTCGGGTGTCGTGATTTGTTAGACACTTCTTACTTTTTGAAGCTGTACATTGCCTCCTTCAAAGACTTGAACGAGCAGTTGATAACCCTCCATCAACGACATACCAATAAGGGGTTCTGAATCTGCTTCATCGATTGGAATTGTTAGAAAAACTCCATCCCAGACTATCGATGCTTAGTAAATATTAAAAACGCATTCGCTACCATCACCAAGAATAGCACGTCCTCGTCTTTTCCATTTCAGATTTAGCTGATTGATCAGGTTTGGTGGTAGTGAAAGCCAACCATTAAAACCTGTATCGATTTTCAAGATCAATCGCCACAACTTTGCCGTCATTCCCTGCTTCAACTTGAGATTTTATCTGGTTTTCATTATCTAAATTGCTGGTTAAGACTAGAGAGGAAGTTTGAGCATTTGTAGTAATATTTCTAATATGCAGTTTAGATGCAGTACAGCTGAGAACCTAGCCACGAGACAATTGGGATAGGAGAACCAATTTTACCCTAAAAAAAATAGTTGTGCTAGAATGGCGAAAAATTCTCGCAATTGATGATTATGTTAGCAGAATTAGCCGCCGCCGAAATCGCTAAAATCGCCTTTGAAGCTGTTATCGGTAAATTAACGGAAGGAGCAATGGATAAAGGTGTAGAATTGTGGCAAAAAATTAAGCAAAAGTTACAAAAGGAACCCACCGCAGCCAAGGTTTTAGCGGCAGCCGAACAAACTAAATCCGAGGCGATGATTGAACAGCAAGTGGTTCCTTCCTTTTTGGCTCTTCTAGGTTCTGTGTGAGCATGGTATAATAGTAACACAGAACAGGAGGTGGGTTATGTGGATAAATTTTGAGCAACTCCTCGATTTACCAAATGTAACAGTGGTCAATTATCAAAAAATTGAGCAGACAATTT
>NZ_JADBRW010000053.1:0-8791 GCF_020247025.1 Microcystis sp. M109S1 | reverse complement strand
GTTCGGGGTTTGTTAGGCCATAATGACTGGCAAAACCAGAGATTCGGTCGCCTTGTGCAGGTCAAAGCCTGAGTTGCCCATCGAATTTTAGACCTAACTCCTCGGAATTTGAGAACTCTATCAACATGCGATTACCCTGTTCAAATAACATGGTAATTCGGTTTTGTTTAATCTCTCCTAAACGCATCCGAATAATAACATGATCAAAGGCAAATAATTCGGACAGATACTCACAGGATACTCGAACCGTTACTAAGGCTAATCCTTGGCATAATTCTGTGATAATATCTGGGGCATTATCTTTGAGAAACATTTCTCGACAACGACCTTGCCATTGCACATAATTGGCATAATAAACATTACCGACTAAATTGGTTTCTTGAAAACTGACAATGTGATGATATTCGTAGGCTTTCATCATGATTATTTAGCGATTTTTCGAGATTAACAACGGTTTTAAAAGAACGCTATTGACAATTGACCAATTTTGTCAGCTGCTTGTCCTCTTATTTGGTCGATTGTTGCTTAACAACTGCGATGGCAAATTCTACTCAAATATGTCTAAACCGCGCTCTGGGTAGGCAACCCATATAAAGTTCATTTTGTCAAGGATTGTTAAGATGCGCTTACCCTGAGGGGCATAAAGTAGGAATTTTAAGATGATCATAGGTTATCCTGATAATGGTAAACTAAACACAAGTTTTTTATTTTCTGATTATACCTCATGAATCAACCGTTAACTCGTTTTTCTCAAGAATGGTGGTCTGCCTATCAAACGACATGGAACGAACAAGAAAACTTAGGTAAAAAGTTCACTAAATTGGGAAAAGTAATTCTTTGGTTTAGTGATCGTCAGGGGGTTTCTGTTTGTTCAGAATGGGATGATCAGGGTCAGATTGTTAGTTTAGAACTGATTGAAGAAATGGATGAATCTTTACCTATTTTTTCAGCAACTAGAGAGAATTGGGAACGATTTGTTAATCAAGAAATTGGTGCAGTTAAAGCGGTAATGACAGGGTTAATTGATTATCGAGGATCGATGACGATTATTGTTAAATATGGTCGTCACTTTGATTGTCTAGCACAAGTAGCTCAAAAAGTCAATTAGTTATTTTACCTCCTAATTTCTCAGTAGTGCATTAAATCCTTCTTGTTGAAAATGGCGATCAAAAGTTAAAACATCGGAGAGGTTTTGTTGTCTCATAATCAACATCGAAGCACAATCTGTTAAGCTATAGCTTTTATCTAGTCTTTGGCGATACAATAGCAATGCTTCAGCAAATAACTGAGAGGTTTGAGGGATAATTTCTACTGATGAGTCTTGGTGTAATTTATCCACAATGTCTAGGGCAGCATCCCTTAAATACCCACCCCTTCCAGATAAGGCATTGAGTAATTCAGTTAACACCATTTCGCTAGTAACAGATAGAAATATATCTAATTCGTCGGTAATAGCTACAGAAGATTGATGTAAACTATCACGAGTGTCAACCAGTGCTTGAAGATAAGCAGTATCTAAAAAAATCTTTCTCATTCGTCTTCGTAATCCTCGTCTCTGGGTGCGCCATACATATAATGTTCAAAATTGCGAGCAAAATCTTTAGGTAATTTGTTCCACTCTTCAATGGGAACTTTTTCACCAATTTCCACAATGGCTTTCCAAAAGGGTTTGTGGTTAGCGGTTTCTAAGGAAGAAGTATCACTATTTTCGCAGGGGATAGGAGTAGGGTTAGAATTGTCCATTGTTTTTGAAAGATTAGGATATTATTTATTATATAGCAATTAGGTGGAAAAGGCATGGCTGAGGTGACAGCTAATTACGACAAAACATGGAAAGAAGCGATTAGCACTTATTTGGCAGAGTTTTTAAGCTTCTTTTATCCCAATATTTATGAAGAAATTGACTGGAATCAAACCCCTATTTCCCTTGATAAAGAATTAGAACAAATTACGGCAGCTGCGGAAACTGAGCAACGCTATGCTGATAAATTATTGAAAGTTTGGTTATTAGATAATCAGGAAATCTGGCTTTTAATTCATATTGAAGTCCAAAGTCAATATGATCTAAAATTCCCTCAACGAATGTTTATTTATAATTATCGAGCCTTTGATTTGTACCATAAACCTGTTATTAGTTTAGCTATTTTAGGGGATGAAAGTAGGTCTTGGCGACCTGATTTTTATCAATATGGGTTAGGGGGAAGTCAAGTGAGAGTCGATTTTTTAATGGTCAAATTATTGGATTATCAATGGGAAGACTTAGAACAAAGTGAGAATATTTGGGCTATAATAGTCATGGCACACCTAAAAACTAAGGCTACGACTAATAATCTCAGGGAGCGTGAACAATGGAAGTGGAACTTAGTCAGAGGTTTATATCAAAGGGGATTAACCAAGTTTGAGATTATCAATCTAGGGAAATTCATTGATAAAATGATGACCTTACCCCCGCAACTTCAACTTAACTTTAAAACAAAACTCAGTCAATACGAGGAGGAAAACAAAATGCCTTTTTTAAGCACCATAGAAGAAATGGCTCTCGAAGAAGGAGCTAAATTAACTAGCCAAAAGTATATTATTTTAGCTTTACAAAGTCGTTTTGGGGAGATTCCTAATTCCCTGATTGAAACGATTAACCAAATTGAGGATGTATCTGTCTTAGAGAGTCTTTTTGTTCCCAGTATTACTATTAATTCATTGGAGGAATTTCAACAGCTAGTTAATGACTCTTTATCATAATATGAGAAGGAGAGCAATCATGCCTTTTTTAAGGACTTTAGAATAAAAGGAAATAGGGTGAGCAGAACCCACCCTAGGTTAAGTTTATTGGCGTTTCTTGCGAAGTTGAGTTAACCCCAATCCACCAATAGCAAAAAGTCCTAAAATTGAACTAGGTTCGTGTACAGGTGTACCGTTTGGACCCAAATAATAGGTAACATCAACCGTAGCATCTTGAGTAAATCCATTAGTTAATGCAACTAAATCAGCATTAGGACTTTGGAAAAAGAAATCAAGAAAATACTCACCACCATAAGCAATATCGTTTAACTGACCGAGTAAAGTTGAGCCAATAGTGTTGTTAATTGTGGGAGTTAATAAAATTGTGAAACTGTCAATGATCGGGTTATTATCCTCAAGCGTGCTGTCAAGCCAGTACAAATCAAATGCAGCTTCTAAAAGTGTTTCATTATCTTTAGTAATTGTTAAAACCCCCGGATCAAAGTAATGAAGACCATTAGCCGTAACTCCTCCATACATCAAATCAGTGACGTTAATGGTTGCACCGAATAGTGGGTCTCCAACAAAAAGGGGATCAATACTTTTAGAAAAGCCACCAGCAAGATCGGCAAAATTAATCACACCTGATGAGAAATTAAGGCGATTCGTTGTGCTATCGAAACTTACAGTAGGATTTTGTTGTGACCCAATAGTTGCTCTTGTTCTTTCACGTTGTGATACAGGGACTGGAATGCTATAAAGATCCCGCGCACCATCTTGACTACCAGCATCAATTCCTGCTAGGTCACGACCAAGATCCGCTGCTGGTCCTCCTGCACCTGATTCCATCAGGTTAATTACATCATTGATACCAAAGTGTCCTAACCCTAATGAATGACCAATCTCATGCAAGGCTACATTGTTGAAATCAAGCTGATTCGCACCAATAACCCCGTTTGTGTCGTCAAAATCCCAACCATTAGGTGCAGGCGGTATCAGGGGAAATAGTAAATCTAAATTGACAACATCAAATGCCGGTCCCCCTGTCAAAAAAACATCAATTTCTGCCGCAGCATTGGCAGCAACTTCCATAAAATCAATACTGCGAACGATAGGTATCCCATTAACGTTCAGTTGTAGCCCATTAACGGCCGCTTCCCAAGCAGTATAAGCATTATTAATACCAGTTCGCATATTCACCCCAATTGGATCATCGAACCAACGGTTTATATCGGGTGTAGGACTGAGGCCGTCGTGATCAAAACTATCAATAAAACGATAGCGTACAGCAGTTTGATTACCTTGGCGAATAAATCCGTGGGCATAACCAGTTGCAGAATTGGCATAGTCATTTGGATTGACGGTTAAAGACTGGTTTCTTGCTTGATCAAATCGCCAGTTACGATTATCCCAAACAGCATAAGTTCCAAATCCTAAACCACCCCCAATATTGACGGTACTCGTTACGTCACCACCACCATTTTCTATCCGTTTTCCATTCAGTGGATGGGTATCGCGGTGTTGATGTTCAGGTCCAGGTATTGCCCCTGGGGGATTCCAAGGGGTTTCTGGATTACCATGAGGATGAGGAGTTGTTGAAGGAATGGCTAATCCCGGAGAAGCAACTCCTATTCCTAAAACACTTGCAGCTAAAGGGACAACAAATCCTAAGCGGAAGGTGAGTTGTATATCTAGTGAATTGCTCAACATTGTTCTAAACTTCCTTAAAGTAACTACATTTGATTTCAATTGAACAATCTCTTTGCGTTTAAAGACACAAAAGAGACAACTTTTCAGCACAATTAACTAGAAGAATAGGGTAAATACTCATTTACCCCCATTTTCTTAATACTTTCTTTGACTTTGGCTGAAATTTAAACTAATCTCCCCTCATTCATAGGTGGAAAACGATGATAATACATGGCAATCATCATGGGAATTAGAACCATTAAGTTATAGAAAAGATGCAGTTCTAACCGAGGAAACCAAATTTGTCCAATACTAATAGGAACGCGAGAATCCCATAAGTTTTGACCAATAATTGCCTGTCCTAAGAGTAAAGCGTGTTCAAAATGATGATAGAATTGTAATCCTAAAGCCAAATCCCACCAAAGACGAGCTTTTCCATGAAAAGAAGGCCGAAAAATAGCTAACCCTAATAACATAAAAAGAGCGTGTCCATAGTGTAGCCATTCCGAGCGCATTAACCAAGGTTTCCAGAGTCCTAATAACCCTAAACATTCTGGTCTCGGTCATCCTAAACCCCACAATTGATAAGCTTGAATAATATGTTCTGAGATGTGGGCAATAGTCACTATCATAAAGATTTGCATCCCCAATTTATGCCAGCGTCCATTCATCGCATAAACGAAAGAACGAATGATATTTGAAATCAGTTGAATAGGGTTTCTTTGGTTGGGAATTTGTCGAACTGTAGTCATGATTTGGTTCTCCTGTGGTTTAAAAAAGGGTAAAACTGGATAAGTTTTATCAGAAAACCTTTGCTGGTTCTGTCTGAAGTAAATCCGATTTTTTCTGAACTGTTTGGACAAATATTGCCAAGATGAAAGCTGTCTTGATTTCTCGGAAAGAAACAGGTAAAGTGATGATTAAATCCTTTCCTGAAGATAACCACAAAATAGGGGATAAAGGGGTTAATTGTTGAGAGAAAGACGATAAAGTTAACGGGATATCGAGACTCAAACCCGCTTTCTTAATACTTTCTTTAGCAGACCAAATGCGAGTCGCTGCCATATTAAAATCCTCATGATTCTCTTGACTAATTACCTCCGCTAAATTAAAGGAATTTTCCCCCAATAAATCGCGCCACATCTGCACATCACGGGGGATAATCGGTTCCAGATCGCATCCTGACGCACCCTTAAGCACAAGGGTTAAATCTTCGGCATGAGACACCGAAACCGCCTCGTTATGGCTTAATTCGGGCTTGCCATCCCCCCGACGCTGAATTACACTAGGGGATGAGGTTAACATCCCTAAACTGCGATCGCTTCTGAATCGTCTTTCTACCGTTGCATCCCGATCGAGAATTAAAGTTAAATCGACATTAGGCATCACCTCCTTAATCTTTCGTTCTAAATAACAGGGTAAAAGGGCTAGAATACAAGGATATTGAGGATTTCTGTGTTTAATCACCTTTAATTCCAATCCTTGCCACACTTCTAAGAGATTGCCATCGTTATCCAATACCTCAACATCATAGACAAAGGTATCTCCTTGATGCAGTCTTTCTTTGGCTGAAACAAACTGATTTTCGCCTAAATTGACAGAATATACCGTTAAGCGTTCTATGCCAGTGGGTAAAATAGTGGCATGGGGAACACAAGCTTGTAAAGCATGGATAACGGCATCTCTTGCCCCTGCATCGCCTAAAATCAGGGATTGAGGTAAATAACGACTAAACCAAGCAGTTTTTTGCTCAATGTTAATTTCTGCAATACATTCGGTTGCTTTGAGATGAGAATAACCCTTAATTCGTTGAAATCTTGCTTTATGGAACAATAAATGACCATATAAGTCCGTATCTGGGTTAATTTGAGGGTTATTTTTTCCTTCTTTAAGGGAAACAGGGGGGATCATTGGGCGACAGTCTGGCACCCCTAGAGAAGAATGGCTGATGATGGCTTCAAAATGATCGATACTAAACCCTGTATTGGCACAGCGAATAACGGCCTTAACCTTTCCAGAATCGGTGATTAAGGTAGCAATTTGTATCTTTAAGGGTTGATCGGCAGAAACCACGATCGGACGGTTAAATTTAACCGATTCAAACGTTAATCCTCCAGTTTCCCCCTTGTTAAGGGGGACGGAAGGGGGATCTTGGTTTTCCCCCTTGTTAAGAGTTTGATCCTCCTTCCTTGCTAAGGTGGGGAGTAATGCAGTGGCCACTTGTGCGATCGCTTCTAACCCCAGGACACCGGGGAAAATGTATTCTCCTTGATAAACATGATCTTGTAAATAAGGATCATTGTCTAAGGATAATTCTGCTTCAGTAATCAGTTCAATTCCCGTGTAATGAACTTTCTTTGTCTCTAAAAAGCGGAAAAAAGATAATTCTTGCGGTTTTAAGCTTAAAGTGGGAGGTTCACCAAAACGCCCGGCGATGATAACAGAGGCAGTGGGTAGGGATTGATTTAAAAGTAAATGTAAGTATTTAATGCCAATATCGGGAGAAATAGGGGTAATGCCTTCATTTCTTAGCTTTTCAACTGTTCCTAAACGTTCTCCCATGCCAATACCGGACTAAACCGACCATTCTAGGTTTAAACAGCGACAATTAGGGTATTTTCGACTAAATTCCGCTACAATATTCCCTAACCATTCATTGGCTAACCCATAGTCTGCTTCTCCTTTCAATCCAGTCTCGGCAATAATTGAACCGAAGGTGATTAAATAATTGAGAGAATCGGGGTTAATTTCCGTTAAGATATGTTGCAAACCCTTGACTTTTGGGGCTAAAGTTGCTAAGAAATCTTCTGGTTCGAGATGTTGAATTAATTTCGGTGTATTAACCCCCGCACTGTGTAAAATTCCCGTAATTTCTCCTAAATTTGTCTTAATTTCGGCGATAGTTTGCTGAACTGACTCAGCATCACTGACATCACAAGAATAATAATGGACTTGGATGTTTGCAGACTTCATTCTTGCTAAATTTTCGGCTAATTCTTGGTTATCTTCAGGTTGAGAACGTCCTAAAATCGCTAAGGTAGCTTTATTCTCTTTAGCTAAGGATAAGGCACATTCTGAGGCAATACCTCTCCCTCCTCCCGTCACCAAAAGAAGCTCCTTGATTTTGCTTTTATTTGACCTTTTTAGGTCTTTTTTCTGCTTAGGGTTATCGGGATCTTTTTCTAACCCTAACAAGTTTAATTGACGAACAAACCGTTTTCCGTTTTCATCATAATAAACTTCTGTATAGCTATCGGTTGCAGTGATTTCTGAGAGAATGATATTAACTGCATTGGGATGATGAAAAGGAATATCAATCACACAGGTAGGAATTTGACGATTTTCTAGATAAAAAGTTCTCGCAAAGGACGCATATCCTCCTCCTTGTTGAATCAAAATCAAGGGTTTTTTCTCTTTTATAGATCATTTTGCTCCTTTTAAAAGCAAATCAATTTCTGATTCATCAGGATGGGGGTTTAAACAAATAATGATCCCTTTTTCCTGCTCATGCTTTAAGGTGGGTTGTAAAACAGATAAGTTAGGTAATAAAGGATGAGCAGCATGGGCGATAATATGCCAATTTTCCGCTTTTTCTCGATTTATTTGCTTTTTATCTGATTTAATTAACGGTTTTTCGATTAATTCAACCGTAAACGCACGCACCCAATTATCAACACCCATAGGAATTGATTCTTGAGGAATTTGAGGATTATTTTTTCCTAATTCTTCTAAAGCTGCTGCTAGATCCTGAATAGTTGCATTGGCATAATCTGTCGGTGAATGGGGAGGAGATAAGTCTAACTGACGCGCTGCTTCGATCACTAATTGACTGACACTGATAGAATTAAGGTGCAGATCCGCCAACAAGCGATGATGATTTTCAATGGTTTCTAGGGGTAATTCTGTTTTTTGTGCGACTAATTGACGAATAACTTCAATTTTTGAGGTTTCAGGTTTGAGGTTTTGGCTATGATTAGGTAATAAAAGATCAATATTCTCTACTTTTGCCTGTTGACTTTTGCCTTTTGCCTTGATCTCACATGGATTGGCCATAAAATGGGGTTGATAGTCTAAATTAAAGGGACGACTAAATCTATCTTCAAACCCACATTCCGCACTTCAGTTTGTAGTATAGTAAGATTACGTTTGAAGGTGGGGTGTGGGCGCCAGGAAATTGTCCAGGGCTCAAAGCAATTTTGGGGACGCAGAACATAAGGCTCTTCGTTACCCTTTATGCTAAATTAACAGACAAGATGCCAAGACAACATACTTCTAACCCAAAAATTCCGAAAGTTTCTAAAGCCATAGGCTCTCCGTTTTATTAGTTTAAGTTTATTGTTGATTCCCTCGACCACCCCATTCGTTGTCCTTTGCTCGAAATAAC
>NZ_JADBRW010000052.1:0-12106 GCF_020247025.1 Microcystis sp. M109S1 | reverse complement strand
TTTTGTCAGAAATTGAGTCAAATAACCGGGAAAACCTATCGCCTACCCACAGAAGCGGAATGGGAATATGCTTGTCGTGCCGGGACAACCACTCGCTATTATTTTGGTGATAATGATAATCAGTTAGGAGATTACGCTTGGTATGACGAAAATTCTAATGACACAACTCATCCCGTAGGACAGAAAAAGCCCAATGGTTGGGGACTGTATGACATGAGTGGCAATGTTTGGGAGTGGTGCGAAGACAATTGGCACGGGAACTATATTGGAGCGCCGGATGATGGCTCGGCGTGGCTTGATAATGATAATGATTATCCAATAGTGCGGGGCGGTTCTTGGTACTACTATCCGAATAACTGCCGTTCCGCTTTCCGCGGCAACAAACTCCGCCGCGTCCTCATCAACGACGACGGTTTTCGGGTGGTGTGCGGTGCCCGGAGGACTCTGTAACCCTTATTCTCTTTTTCCCCTTTTTCCTCTTTTTTACTTTTTTCTTTTTTTTTTCTTTCCCGCCGCTAGGCGGGTCGATTTTTTTTTGAGAAAATTGAGGTAGTAATCTGTAGTTTGAGTTAAGGTTCGTAGTTGCGCTAAAGCGCCAACTTGGAATACAATATTTAAGGCTCTGCCTTAAAGCGATATTCAGGTAGAACCTGAAGGGAGCATTCCCAGGTAGAACCTGGGAACGGGATAACGAGATAACAAGCAAACCAATAGTGAATCTCCCGTATTTTATTTTAAAATTGATAGAATAAACTATAAAAAGATAATGACAATGGTAAACCTAGAAACAATTCAAAAAGATATTGCGTCCCTTCCCCTCGACGCACAACAGACTATTATTGAACTTGTAGATATTCTAAAAAAACGATATTCTCCCAACCAACAGGAAATTAAAGAGCAGGGAACACAAGATTGGTCTGACTTTATCGGTTGTATAGAAGCTGAACCAGACCTTTCGCAAAACTATAAAACCTATTTAACAAGTGAACTTAATCAAAAATATGATCATTGTTGATACTGGTTTCTGGCTGGCCCTTGCCAATAAAAACGACTCACTTCACCCATTAGCAAAAAAACAATTTCAAAAATTAATCAATCAACAATTTATTACAACCTGGTGCGTTGTCACTGAAACTTGCTACTTACTACAAAAACGAGTAGGAATAAATGTTCCAAAAACCTTTATTCATAAAATATCCACAGGAGAACTACAGGTATTCAACCTCAAAACTAAACACTGCCAACGCCTTGAAGAACTGATGCAAAAATATAGAGATTTGCCAATGGATTTAGCCGACGCATCCTTAGTTATTTTGGCAGAAGAATTAGATTCAGGTAAAATTCTTTCCGTTGATTATCGAGATTTCAATACCTATCGTTGGAAAAATACGGAGCCATTTCAAAATCTTTTTCAAGAACAAATGTAATTTAGTGTCATCATGAATATTCAACTAAAACCCAATCAAGTGCGATTGCCGATCTCGTAGGGTGCGTTAATGTTAATGTAACGCACCGCAACTAACCTATTTTAGCTCACACCCCTCACACCCCACACCCTGCCACCACCGAAAAACTTTTTCAGCAGCTCCTAATTATGATTGAGAAAAAGGGAGAATAATATAGCGAATGACTGTTCCTAGTAAAGCTGTTCCCAAGATGCCGATTAACGTCCAAATCTGGGCTTTCTGAGAGCCTTTTAATTCTTTTGTATCTGCTTTTACTCCTTCAATATCTTTTTCTAAACTATCGACTTTTTCCTCTAATCTCGCCTGTACTATTTTAATATCCATAACATCTTTTTGCAGATTATCTAACTTCTGATTAATTGAACCTAAAATTTCTTTGAGGTCCTGTTCTATAGTAACTGACATCTGATGATTCTCCTAATAATGATAGTTATCAGTATTATTGTCTATCTTGTCTCAAGTGTTTGCCAAACATTGCGCCTCATTTTACTCTGCTGCCTTCTCTAATTGTTGCCCTACCGCTACCATTATCTCAACTAATCTCCGAGCCGATAATTCCTGATTTTCCTGTAAAATTCTGGTTTCATCGCCTTAATCTAGCTGACTTAACCCTAACAAGAATTTAAGCCAATCCTTTCTCAGCCAACCATTGAGGATTATATAAACGAGATTGATAACGGGACCCACCATCACAAAGAACAGTAACGATGGTGTGGCCTGGCCCCATTTGTTTAGCCAAAGCCACGGCAGCACCGACATTAATACCCACAGAACCCCCCATAAATAAACCATCTTTTTGTAATAGTTGATAAACAACTTTGATGGCAGTGGGATCATCAATTTGAATGGCATCATCTATAGGTGCGCCTTCCATATTAGCCGTAATACGACTATTACCAATCCCTTCAGTAATTGAACTACCTTCCAGGGTAATTGTCCCGGTTTTCACATAACTATATAAACCGCTACCCATCGGATCCGCCACCAGGCAACGCACCTGCGGATTTTGGTCTTTTAAAAACATCGCCACCCCCGCGTAGGTTCCCCCAGTTCCCGTGGCAGCCACCCAAGCATCAATTTTACCGTCGGTTTGTTCCCAGATTTCCCGGCCGGTGGTTTCGTAGTGAGCGCGACGATTAGCCAGATTATCGAATTGATTGGCCCAGATAGCATTTTCCATCTCACTGGCCAATCTCCCCGATAATTTAACGTAATTATTGGCATCTCGGTAGGGAACGGCGGGAACAGTACGCACTTCCGCGCCAAGGGTTCTTAAGAGGTCGATTTTCTCTTGGGATTGGGTATCGGGAATGATAATCAGGCATTTATAACCTTTAGCATTGCAGATATGGGCCAAACCGATGCCAGTATTGCCGGCGGTTCCTTCGACAACGGTTCCCCCCGGTTGGAGAGTACCGGCTTTTTCCGCTTCTTGGATAATATATAAAGCGGCGCGATCCTTGACCGAACCACCGGGGTTAAGAAATTCGGCCTTACCGAGAATCTCGCAGCCAGTTTCCTCGCTAAAACTATTGAGACGAATTAGGGGAGTATTACCCACCGCATCGACGAAACCATGTTTAATATCCATAATCTGTTATTTTTCGTGCTTTTCCTAGGCTGAGACGATTTTTTGTACTAAGGGATGACGCACCACATCGGCCCGCGATAGGTAAAAAAAGCGATCCCTTCTACTGATTTTAGGATTTTTTGAGCGGCAATTAACCCCGATTCTTGTGATTGCGGTAAATCGGTTTGGGTGACATCTCCAGTTACTACCATGCGCGAACCGAATCCCAAGCGCGTTAAGATCATCAATGCGATCGCAATTTCCCAACTGGAGAATTAAATCGTTGGCCAAATTCTACCACTTTAGCAGAATTGTTATCTTAGCTGGAAATATTGATTAAATTGGAAGTTTTTTAGCTGTTATTAGTTACTTAACCTAATATGGTGGTGGCATTCTGTAAGGAGTCCCGCAGTGACTAACAATTCCCTCGATCCTTTGACTATTGGCAATACGATTAATACTGCCTTCCGTCTTTATCGTGATCGCTTCCAAACTTATGTATTCTTTGCTGTCCGCGCCGGCTTGTGGTCGCTTCTCCCCTTAATTTTGCAATTAATTCTCAGTCAATTACTTTATCAAACAATTACCCCCGAACAAGGCAGCGATATCGGTTTACGTTTATTTCTTTTCCCGATACAAATTTTCTCGGCCGCTAAGTCTCTTTTCAATAATGCGGTTATCTCGCGATTAGCTTTTCAAGACATCATTTATCAGCCGGAAACTTCTGGACAAGCAGAAAAAAAAGTTAAGCCGAAAATGTGGCGCTTGTGGTGGATGCAAGTTTTGATCGGTTTGTTGGGAGCGGCAATAATTTTGGCGATATCGCTGTCTCTGGTGCTAGTAAGTTTTATCCCCATCCTTGGTGTATTGCTTATTTTACTGGCTTTTTTCTGTCTTCCTTTTTTCTTCCTTTGGTTATCTGCTCGCATTTACATTGCCGAATTGCCCTTAGTAATTGAAGATAATTTAGGCAGTTGGCAAGCAATCAAGAGAGCTTGGCATTTAACTAAAAACTCGGCTTGGAGAATTGTGGGGCTGATGCTGATATTTATTGCCAGTTTATTAATTATTTCAGTTTATCTTCTGTCAGGGGCTTTGGCTTCAATTCTCTTTTTCTTTTCGGTCAAAATTCTCTTTTTCTTTTGGTTCAATTCTTCGGAGGACTGGCAAACGCTCGCGGAAAATCCTCTTTTTTTCCAACAAATGGCGATGTTTTCCTATGGTATGATTACTATTTTCTTACTTCTGAATATTTTATTAGTTCCCTTTTGGCAATCTCTCAAAAGTGTGATCTATAATCATCTTTTAGGCCCGGAAAAAAATGATGGAGGAGAATACTAATAACTGAGCGGCTGTTGATGTATCTAAATTACTTGTTAAGACTGTCTATGAGCAGGGAGCAGGGACTGGGGTAGTGGGGAGAGGGGAGAAAAAAGCTGACTCCTGAATTCTGTCTCCTCAATAATGACTTCTAACCCAATGGTAGATGTGGGACTATCTCAATAATCTGTTATTTTTCGTGCTGTTCGTAGGCTGAGACGATTTTTTGTACTAAGGGATGACGCACCACATCGGCCCGCGATAGGTAACAAAAAGCGATCCCTTCTACTGATTTTAGGATTTTTTGAGCGGCAATTAACCCCGATTCTTGTGGTTGCGGTAAATCGGTCTGGGTGACATCTCCAGTTACTACCATGCGCGAACCGAATCCCAAGCGAGTTAAGACCATTTTTAACTGTGCTGGGGTGGTATTTTGGGCCTCATCAACGATAACAAAAGCATTAGCTAGGGTTCGTCCCCGCATATAAGCTAAGGGAGCGATTTCGATTTTACCCCGTTCCATCAGGTCGGGAATTTTGGCCGCTTCGATAAATTCGTATAAAGCATCGTAGAGGGGACGCAGAAAAGGATCGACTTTTTGCTGTAAATCCCCCGGGAGAAAGCCTAATTTTTCCCCTGCTTCCACGGCTGGCCGGGTGAGGATAATCCGTTCTACTTTATCTTCTAATAAAGCTTGTACGGCTAAAACGGCGGCTAAAAAGGTTTTACCCGTGCCGGCAGGTCCAATACAAAAGGTGATATCGTGACTTTGAATCGCTTGGATATATTGACGCTGACGGAAGGTTTTCGCCCGAATTAGCTCCCCGCGACGGGTACGAGCGAGAATATCCTGCTGTAGTTCTTTATACTCGCTAGAACGCCCCGTATCGAGGGCATGGATAGCGGTCATAATATCGGCTTCGGCGATTAACTTGGCCTCTTGCCATAAAATACTTAAGGAGCGTACAATCGCTGTGGCACGCTCCACGGGGGTCGGTTGCCCCGCAATCCGCAATTCCATCCCTCTGAGGACTAAATTCGCCCCAGTTTGCCTGGCTATCAATTTGAGGTTAGCTTCTTGATGACCAGCTAAAGCGATCGCACTTTCTGAACTGGGGAATTGAATCGTTTGCCAAGTTTCCGTCATGCTCGGGGCTAAATTATCCTTTGGCTAGTTCTACCACTTTAGCAAAAGCGACGGGATCGAGGACAGCTAATTGGGCCAACATTTTCCGATTCAGGAGGATATTAGCTTTCTTTAATTGTCCGGTCAGTTGGCTGTAACTGATGCCCTGTTGACGAGCAGCCGCGTTAATGCGGGTAATCCAAAGACGACGAAAATCGCGTTTCCGTTTGCGACGGTCTCTATAGGCATTCCGCAAGGCCTTCATTACCTGTTGGTTAGCGGTACGGAATAAGCGCGAGTGAGAACCGCGAAAACCTTTGGCTAATTTGAGAACTTTTTTGCGTCGCTTGCGGGCGACATTCCCCCGTTTTACTCTAGACATGATAATCCTTTAGACAATTTTTCTGGAAAATTTACAAATAGGGCAACATTAAGCGCACTTCCTTCTCGTCGCGCTCGTGTACCAGGGTAATCTGGGACAAACGACGGCGCTTGCGTTCGGCACTTTTATGATCGAGTAGGTGATTTTTGAAGGCTTTGCGACGTTTGATTTTTTTGCCGCTTCCCGTGGCCTCGAATCGTTTGGCCGCCGCCTTTCGCGTTTTTAGCTTGGGCATAAACTCCGTTTTATTAAATCGACACAATCACTAATACTATCATAAATAGAGGACTTTAGGCAAGGAGTGGCCAAAAGATTCCCCGGCTCGTCCTTACTTTGGCCGGGTCTGTGCTTGGGAATTAAATCAATCGGGAATTTTCCCCTTCCTCTCGATCGAATGGCTAAGATGTGGATGAAGTCTCGTGTTAACACGCATCTGGAGAAGTCATGGCTAAAACCCTACTAGAACAATTACGCCAATTTACAGTGGTTGTTGCCGATACCGGCGATATCCAAGCGATCGAAGCTTTTACCCCCCAAGATACCACCACTAACCCCTCCCTGATTACGGCCGCGGCCCAAATGCCCCAATATCAGCCGATTGTCGATCAAACCCTGCAAGCGGCCAGAGAAGAATTAGGAGAGCAGGCCACCCCGGAAGATGTGGCCAAATTAGCTTTCGATCGCCTAGCGATCGGTTTTGGCCTACAAATCCTGCAAATCGTCCCCGGCCGCGTCTCCACCGAAGTGGATGCTCGTCTTTCCTACGATACCCAAGCTACCATCGACAAGGCCCGTTATCTCATTTCCCAGTATGAACAAGCGGGTATCTCTAGAGAAAGAGTCTTAATTAAAATTGCCTCGACTTGGGAAGGGATTAAAGCCGCAGAAGTCCTCGAAAAAGAGGGAATTCACTGTAATTTAACCCTATTATTCGGTTTTCATCAGGCGATCGCCTGTGCGGAGGCGGGAGTAACCTTAATTTCTCCCTTTGTCGGTCGGATTCTCGATTGGTATAAAAAAGAAACTGGTAAAGACTACGTTGGCGCTGAAGATCCCGGAGTCCAATCCGTCACCCAGATCTATAACTACTATAAAAAGTTTGGTTATAAAACCGAAGTTATGGGGGCAAGTTTCCGCAATATCAGTGAAATTCGCGAGTTAGCCGGTTGTGATCTTTTAACCATTTCCCCGAAACTGCTCGAACAATTGCAAGAGACAGAAGCCGATTTACCCCGTAAGCTCGATCCAGACCAGGCCGCAACCCTTGATATTGTCAAAATTGCCATGGATAAAGCGAATTTTGAGAAAATGCACGCCGAAGATGCTATGGCTTCCGAAAAACTAGCGGAAGGTATTCAAGGTTTTACCAAAGCTTTAGAATTATTGGAACAATTGCTGATTCAACGTTTAACCCAGTTGGAAGGTCAGTCAACCCTAGAACACGCCGCCGAAGATATTTTTCGAGTTTATGATCATGATGGGGATGGTTTCATCACCCGGGAAGAATGGGCGGGAACCGATGCGGTATTCGATGCGATCGATATTAACCATGATGGTAAAATTTCTCCCGATGAGATCGCTGTCGGTTTGGGTGCGGCTTTTCGTTTAGTGGAAGCCTAGAATTGGTTGTGAGTTGAATCACTGATTGCTCTGATTTTAATCGGTAACTAATGGTGAGTTGCTCACATAGCCTAGAAGTGTTTTCCCACTGCTGAAAATTTACTACCCTGTCCGGCTAGAGATAATTTAGCTGGATTTTTCTTATGGAAGGCTGGGGAGAGGGGTAGTGATACTAAATCTGGTTATTAAAAACTGATTATGTAGGGTTTGCTGAATAATGGTAAAACCCTTTTAAAATAAGGCTTTTGACCTGTTAAAATCCGATGTTCATGCTGCGAAAATCGGATTGGGACCATCAAAAACCTGGCATTATCCTTATTATAGTACATAAGTTGGTACAAAAAAGAGAGGGCAACAAAGCCTGAAACTCCCGACGACCGGCTACTGACGACCGGCTACTGACTCCTAACCCCACCAACAAACTTTTTGCTGCAAACCCTATGTATTCCCCCTTTTGCTTATTGCCTATTGCCTGAGTGCCTATCCTTATATGTTACCTATACTCAACGGATTTAGTATGAGATGTGGTTCTTGATATTTTCTCAAAAAATCAAGCTATAGCGTTTCCTGTTCGCACTAGGTACATTATCGATGTTGAAAAGCTTAATTAGCAAAGGTTTAAGTGTGCCACACAGGTGTGAGAACCGCTATATATATTTGGTTGGCTATTGATACAAGTAAGTAGGGAGGCACAATTATTTGTAGGATGGGTTAGCGGTAGCGTAACCCTTGCGGGTGTTGGGTTTCATGCTTCAACCCAACCTACGTTCTACGTTCATCTTATATTTAATTCCACCCACCTACTTACCAGAAAAGTTATTGGTTTTTATCTAAAAAATAGAAGCCATAAATCGGGTAAAAAATTATGGAAAAGTTTACCATTCTTTGCTCGACAATATGCTATTGCTTATCCGGAACTACTTCTGAATCACCAGGGATTTTTCTAAAATTACTATTTCTATTTTAGGTGGTCTAAGTGTGTTTTAGCCTAACTGCCTAATCAAACAACAATCTTAAGCTTTATCTCCTCAGTCCTCAACAGTGATACAATTGCCGTCATAGCTAGGGGTGTCTGAGGCAATCAGGCTGAGAAAGACCCTTAGAACCTGAGACTGGGTAATTCCAGCGTAGGGAAGCTGTTTACAGAGGAAATAAAATTATGAGACAAGAATGGGTTGCCCCCCGGCGCGGACAAGCAAATGTATCGCAAATGCACTACGCCCGTCAGGGGATAATTACCGAAGAGATGGCTTATGTGGCAAAACGGGAAAATCTCTCTCCCGAATTGATTCGCAGCGAAATCGCCCGAGGAAGACTGATTATTCCCGCTAATATCAATCACCTCAATCTCGAACCTATGGCGATCGGTATTGCTTCTAAGTGTAAAGTTAATGCTAATATCGGGGCTTCCCCTAACTCCTCGAATATTAACGAAGAACTGGAAAAATTACACCTAGCGGTCAAATACGGCGCGGATACGGTGATGGATCTTTCCACCGGTGGCGGTAATTTGGACGAAATTCGCACCGCGATTATCAATGCTTCTCCTGTCCCCATCGGTACTGTACCCATCTATCAAGCGGTGGAAAGCGTTCACGGCAATATTGAAAAACTCACCCCCGAAGATTTCCTCCATATTATCGAAAAACACGCCGGGCAAGGGGTAGATTACATGACGATTCATGCGGGAATCCTCATCGAACACCTGCCTTTAGTCAAAACTCGTCTGACCGGGATTGTCTCCCGGGGTGGTGGGATTATTGCTAAGTGGATGCTACACCACCACAAGCAAAATCCTCTCTACACCCATTTCGACGAAATTATCGAGATTTTCAAGCGTTATGACGTTTCTTTTAGTCTCGGTGACTCCCTGCGTCCCGGTTGTACCCACGATGCTTCCGATGCAGCCCAATTAGCGGAATTGAAAACCCTCGGCCAACTGACGCGCCGCGCTTGGGAACACGATGTACAGGTGATGGTGGAAGGACCTGGCCATGTTCCCATGGATCAAATTGAATTTAATGTGAAAAAACAAATGGAGGAGTGTAGCGAAGCACCTTTCTATGTTCTTGGTCCCCTTGTCACCGATATTGCTCCAGGGTACGATCATATCACTTCGGCGATCGGGGCGGCTCTGGCGGGTTGGTACGGGACGGCGATGTTATGTTATGTCACCCCGAAAGAACATCTCGGTTTACCCAACGCTGAAGATGTGCGAAATGGCTTAATTGCCTACAAAATAGCGGCTCATGCGGCAGATATCGCCCGTCATCGTCCCGGAGCGCGGGATCGTGACGATGAACTATCCATTGCTCGTTATAATTTCGATTGGAATCGTCAATTTCAGTTATCCTTGGATCCCGATCGCGCTAAGGAATACCACGATGAGACTTTACCCGCAGATATCTATAAGACTGCGGAGTTTTGTTCGATGTGTGGACCGAAATTCTGTCCTATGCAAACTAAGGTCGATGCCGATGCGATTACGGAATTAGAGAAGTTTCTCGCTAGTCAGAATCAAGAAAATCTAACCCCAGTTTAAAGGGGAGTTAGTAAGAGGGCTGACTTGATTTCAGCCCTCTTACTAGCATAGAAGTCAAAATTCTGGGAATAGCCGCCGATTTTTTGACTAATTGACCCGTTTTTCTAGATATTGACCGATCATCAATTCTTGACCGGCGCGAGAGATAATCGTTTGTCGAGTACGATATTGTTGACCGATGAGTTTAATTTCTTCTTCAAAGACAGAACCGGCGTATTCTGTTCTCAGACAGAGAGTAGAGGGGTTAGGAAAGGTATAAATAGCGCTAACGGGTTTATCCGTCGCAAATCCCCGATCGCGATAGAGAATATTATCTAAAATACCGAATATAGTCGAACCGTTGGAGGGTTTTTTACTCTGGGGACGGAGATAATTACTTTGCCAAGTGACTTCCGTACCACCTAATAAAGTTGTATCTTCCAGATTATGTAAACGGGCAAGTTGAATTAATGGTTCGCTGCCTTGGGGTAAATATTTAATCTCGATGGCGCTGATAACTTCTTGGGGTTCCGTTTCTTGGGTGAGGGTGTAATAACGTCTCTGGGATTGCCAGCGTCCTTCTGTCTGCTTAAAAAAGGCTAAAGCCGAGGTTTCCAGCGATAATTGGGCGGTTTGAATTAATGTCATAGAAATAAAACCTTTCCTGTTTTTTGGGAGAGCAGATTTGTTATCCTTTGTCAAGAGTTTGCCAGAGAATTGTTACACATCTTAATACAATTATAAGCTGTTAAGTATTTAAATTGCCAGTTGAGATGAGGCAAGAGGCAAGAGGCAAGAGGCAGGAGATAGGGTGGTCACTGCGTGCGCGTTGCGGGGGGTTTTGGGGTTTTAGGGTTTTAGGGTTTTAGGGTTTTAGTTGAAATTCCCCCACTTCCCCAACCCCCTTTTTACCTGTTACTTTTCACCCGATCTGCCCAGTCTTGGTATTGTTAAAAATATAGAACCTCCGAACAAGGTCTCAACTCCGTGCAGTTAAAACAAGTAATCATCGCCCACAAGGCCAACCATCCCCAAAGTAAAGCATGGGCGGAAAAATGCGCTAAACAGTTAGAAGCCCGTCAGTGTAAAGTTTTAATGGGACCCAGTGGCTTTAAAGATAATCCCTATCCGGTATTTTTAGCCTCAGCATCGGAAAAAATCGACCTCGCCATCGTTTTGGGCGGAGATGGAACCATTTTAGCCGCCGCTCGCTATTTAGCTCAGGAAGACATTCCAATTTTAGCGGTGAATGTCGGCGGCCATCTGGGATTTTTAACGGAACCTTTTGAGATTTTCCAGGATACGGAGACGGTCTGGGATCGTTTACAATCCGACCACTACGCGGTACAACAACGGATGATGTTAAAGGCCAGAATCTATGAAGGGGATAAAAGAAGCCCCCAGGCAGTGAGCGAGGCATTTTATGCCCTGAATGAGATGTGTGTGAAACCCGCTAGTATCGATAGGATGCCCACCTCGATCCTCGAAATCGAAGTGGACGGGGAAGTAGTAGATCAGTACCAAGGAGACGGCCTATTAGTGGCTACTCCCACGGGGTCCACCTGTTACACCGCTTCCGCTAATGGCCCGATTATACACCCCGGCATGGAAGCGATCGCTGTCACCCCGATTTGTCCCTTGAGTCTTTCCAGTCGGCCGATTGTCATTCCCCCGGCATCTCTGGTCAGTATTTGGCCTCTGGGAGACTACGAATTAAACACTAAACTCTGGATGGATGGTGCTTTAGCCACTTCCATTTGGCCTGGGCAATGGGTGGGAGTTACCAAAGCTGAAAAATTTGCCCAATTTATTATCCTGCGGGAAAGCTATTCTTTTTATCAGACTCTACAGGAAAAATTGCAATGGGCCGGGGCGAGAATTCATTATGATGGCAATCGTCATAATTAGGGTTTGCGGCAAAAAGTTTTTCGTGGGGACAGGGTGTGGGGTGTGGGGTGTAGGGTTTTACCCATTTTCAGGGGGTCAATTACCTAATTTTCAGGGAAAAAGTGCCTAAATTTCCCCCCCGAACACTCCAATGGCTGGCACTTTTTGATTTCAAAAAAGCCTAAAAATATTATCCAACAAGGTTTTTAGATTT
>NZ_JADBRW010000051.1:0-9614 GCF_020247025.1 Microcystis sp. M109S1 | reverse complement strand
TCAAAATCTTGCACCTGTTTCGCAAGAAAAGCCACAAAACCCCTACCTTGCCTACATTTCACATTTATTCAGCAAACCCTACTTAAGACTGTCCACTAAAAACTCACATCTGATAACTGATAACTGATAACTGATAACTGACCTACTCCTCGGTGGCGGCGAGAACTAAATCTTCCTCCTCCAAGGCGGGAGGAACTTCGATTTCTGCGACTACTTCCGAGACAGTGCGGCCTTCCGCTTCCGCTAGACGTTTTTCTCGGTATTTAATCGCCATTTCTTCCGCTTTTTCAAACACTAACGGGCGATTTTTCAGCATATCTCCCGGTTCGGGTTCTAATTGTTTAGTCGAGAGGGAAATGCGACCTCTTTCGGCATCGAGATCGATAATCATCACTTTTAACTCATCATTGACATTGAAAACCGTGTGGGGGGTGTCAATGTGATCGTGAGAGATTTCGGAAATATGCAGTAAACCACTGACTCCACCGATATCGATGAAAGCACCGTAGGGCTTAATTCCGCGCACGGAACCGATTACCACCTGTCCCACGGCTAAACCGTTCATCTTGCGTTCCACTAAAGCGCGACGATGACTTAAAACCAGACGGTTGCGATCCTCATCCACTTCTAAAAACTTTAAGGGCAATTCCTGACCGACTAAATCCTCTTTCGCCTCTCTGGTGCTAATGTGAGAACCGGGTATAAAGCCGCGGAGACCTTCAATTCTGACTAATGCCCCACCACGGTTAGTGGCGAAAACATTCGAGCGCACGGTAGCATCTTCTTTTTGCAATTGACGCACCCGTTCCCAAGCGCGCATATATTCAATGCGACGGATCGACAGGGTTAGCTGTCCATCTTCATTCTCGTCGGTAAGGATGAAAAATTCCCGTGTTTCGTTAGGTTGTAAAACTTCTTCGGGATTATCGACGCGGTTGATCGACATCTCCTGCACGGGGATAAAAGCGGCGGTTTTAGCACCGATATCGATGAGCGCTCCCCGGGGTTCCATGCTGAAAACAGTCCCAGCGACAACATCTCCCGGACTGAAATGATAATCGTATTTGTCTAGAAGGGCGGCAAAATCTTCATGGGTAAAGCCTATGTTTTTGTTTGCGGTTTTTTGGGTGGTCATGTACGTTGTTTGGGCCTCGGAATTTCCGTAGGTTTTTCCTCCTATGTGATGTACAGTTTCTAAAGAAAGGAGATACCTCCCAATTTAGTTCCTAGGCAGGGCCTAGGGGATGAACTGCCGCATCCGGCTTTCTTGCAGGCAATTCGCCTCAAGAATGACTTTTAAGAATCTAACCAGAGCTTGGGCTTTAAATAGCACAAGGGATCCTAATTATAACTGAATCGGGGACTATTTAAGATGAGGTGATCACGCTGGCTTCTTCTGCTTGAGACCAAGAAGGATGAGCGCGTTCGATTTCGGAGGATTGCAGCAGCGCTAAAGCGGCGATAAAGTCTCTAATTCCCTGAAAATTGCCGTAAACCGAAGCAAAGCGCACATAGGCCACTTCCGATTCTTGCCGGAGGTATTCTAGGACTAATTGACCGATCTCCTGACTTGTTACCTCCCGCTTTGAGTCTTGCTGCAGACGGGATTCGATATCATTGACGATCGCCTCTAATCTTGAGGGGGGAATGCCGGTTTTTTCGCAGGCGCGGACGATCCCCCGCAGCAGTTTGCAGCGATCAAAAGATTCCCGTTTACCATCTTTTTTAATCACCGTGATCGGCACGAATTCGATGCGCTCGTAGGTGGTGAACCGATATTTACACTGTAAGCATTCACGACGACGACGAATGCTCTGACCGTTTTCGGAGGAACGGGACTCTAAAACGCGACTATCGGTATGCTGACAATTAGGACACTGCATAGGAGGCGCTCGGTGAGGGGAACCTTTAATTTAAGCCTTTAAATACGAAAACCAGAGCCGCTAACCTGCTTTGGACAAGCGGGCGGCTCAGGGAAGAAAATTATTAAGTTAAACGGAGTTAAGAAATTTACTTTTGAATCCGGGGAGGTTCCCGGAAGGCGATGGCGAAGAAAATTACCGCCAAGGCCATAGTTAAAACCAAAATGTAAGCGACGCTTTCCATGGTTGGACATCCTACAAGATTGCTATGACAATCCTATAGTATCAGGAAATGAGCTTTTCGGCTTGTCTGGGGATGTAGATTACATCCCCAGAATCAGTGGCGATCTATTTAACGCTAACTTTTGCCCCAGCATCTTCCAGTTTTTTCTTGACGGCGGCGGCATCATCTTTGTTGGTGCCTTCTTTAACCGCTTTGGGAGCGGCTTCTACCAAGTCTTTCGCTTCTTTGAGTCCTAAACCAGTCAATTCGCGCACTACCTTAAGGATAGCAATTTTCTTGTCGGCGGGAACTTCTTCAAGAACGACGTTAAATTCGGTTTGTTCTTCCACAGCTTCAGCGGCGGCAGCGGGAGCGGCCCCGGGAGCAGCCATCATCATCATGCCACCGGCCGGAGCGGCGGCACTAACTCCGAAGGTTTCTTCGATACCTTTGACTAATTCCGCAGCTTCTAAGAGGGTAAGGGTTTTGAGTTTTTCTAAGATTTCAGCTACAGCAGACATGGGTTAGACTCCTAATTGTTTTCAGTGATTGATTGGTGCGGTGTTAGGCCGCTTCTTTTTCTTCTTGACGGGCCACGGCATCGACGGCACGGGCCAAAGATGCGGGAACTTCGTTGATGCTGCGGGCCAGTTTGGTGGCAATGGCGTTGATTGCTCCAGCGGCCTGAGCGATTAACTGTTCTTTCGACGGTAAATCGGCGATCGCTTTGATCTGATCTTCTGTTAACAGTTGACCTTTGGTCCCTTCTTTGAGGACACCGCCGCGCAATTCGGTTTTTTTGCTTTCTTTTTTGAACTCTTGATAGGCCTTGAAAGCTCCACCGATATCCTCTTTTACGAGCAGAAAGGCGGATGTTCCCGATAAAAGGCTTTTCATCGGTTCCCAGCCACTATCCTCAGCGATCGCCAAGCCCATCAAAGTATTTTTGGTGACTTTACAAATTGTTCCCGTGGGGCGCAATTTGCGGCGTAGATTGCTGATTTCGGCGACGGTTAAACCTTGATAGTCAATGACCATCGTTAATTGAGCTTCGCTCAGGGAGGTTTTTAATTCTTCTAGAATTACTCCCTTGCTTTCTCTGCTTCTCCCCATCCCTTCTTCACCTCCTGTATGCGGGGGACCGGTTCCACAGACAGGCGCAAAAATAACCCCTTGTAGCGCCGGGGTTGAGTGGAGAGAATCCAGTTCAGGCACGACCAAGATAGAAAATATCTCTCTTTAGTCTTTTTGGCTGCTGTTTTCTCGCTTTGACCTCGGCAGGGTATTTAAGCTGTTTCGCACCTGCTGTCTTTGGCTTAAGCCAGTCTCTTATTATAACATTATTGCGGGATTTATGTCAAGCCCCGGGAAGGAGCGAGGGAGGCGATCGCATCTAAGACTAAATCCTGTTTTGAAAAGGTAACCGAAAAACTTTTTGCCGCAAACCCTACATATCAGGACAGGCACTCATGCAAAAGGCAAAAGGAGGAATAGATAATCGGTCTTTAATAACCGGATTTAGTCTGAGATCAAAAGTTTTCGTTTTCAGGAGTCGGTCGTTAATACAAAATTAGGTTACAGTTCTTGATCAGAAACGCTGTATCTAATTCAGTCTCAGGAGAAAGTCTTTCTGTTGATTGAGCTTTTTTAATCTAGCTTTTCAAGACGCAGAATCAGCTTGGTTCATTTGTTCGCTTGTGCCACTCTACTTTCTTCGCTTACAATCCTTTTGTATCCTCCATCAATTTTTCGAGCTTCCCTTTTTAGTTACCTTACCCAATTATCAATTATGAATAACACTGAAATCGGCTTTCCCAAAGGCTCTAAGAGTGACCTGAGAGATGTTATCACAAATCAGTTACTTATTTTTTTAGAAGCCCAAAATTATGACGC
This sequence comes from Microcystis sp. M109S1, assembly GCF_020247025.1. Taxonomy (NCBI): domain Bacteria; kingdom Bacillati; phylum Cyanobacteriota; class Cyanophyceae; order Chroococcales; family Microcystaceae; genus Microcystis; species Microcystis sp. M109S1. The sequence goes on along the minus strand of NZ_JADBRW010000051.1, from coordinate 5,636 downwards.
AGCTAAAACTCTATTAATTCCCGTCGCTTCCGTGGATATAGCAGAAGCGATTGCGGATTTACCTAAAACCCTACAAATCATTGCTTTCCGACTTTTAAATAAATCTCAAGCCATTGACGTTTATGAACATTTAGATAGAAATACCCAATATTTATTAATCGAAAAATTTAAAAATGCGGAAGCAAATGAAATTATTAATAATATGTCTCCTGATGATCGAGTCAAGTTATTTGATGAGTTACCTCCTCAATTAGCGAGGACTTTAGTGGCTCAATTATCCCCTGAAGAAAGAGAGTTAAATGCTTTATTGTTCGGGTATTCTGCTGATACAGCAGGGCGAATTATGACCCCGAAATATATCTATGTTAAAGAAACTATTACGGCCAATGAAGCTCAAGCTAAAATCAGAAATTTAGCCGATAAAATTGAAGTGGCTTACTATATCTATGTGACAGATAATAATAAGAAATTACAAGCAACCTTATCTTTAAAAGATTTAATTGTTGCTAAACCAGAAGCGATAATTTCTGAAATTATGAACAGAAATATTATTTATGCCTATACCGATACCGACCAAGAAGAAGTCGCTAAATTGATTCAACGCTATGATTTATTAGCCTTGCCAATTGTTGATAAAGATGAAAACTTATTAGGGGTAGTTACGGTAGATGATGTCATCGACATTTTAGAGGAAGAAGCAACTGAAGATATTTATAGAATGGGAGCAATTAACACGGAATCTGATGATCAAAATTACTTTAAATTGGGCTTGTATAAAATCACAAAAAAACGAATACCATGGTTATTAATTTTATTAATCACGAATTCTGCAACAGTTTTTTTAATGAGTAATTTTGAGGAAGTGTTAGAAGAAGTAGTTACCTTAGCCTTTTTTACCCCATTATTAATTGATGCAGGGGGAAATATAGGCGCACAGTCATCGACCGTTGTTATTAGGGGATTAAGTACTGATGAATTAAGAGATAAGAAACCGTTTTCAATTATTGTGAAAGAGTTAATAACAGGGGGATTATTAGGGATCATTTTAGCCGTCATTGTGATTGCTATGGTTTTCGTATTCTTAGGTAAACCAGAGATTGGTTTTATAGTGGGAATTAGTTTAATTGCTATCTCAATTATTGCAGCGACGACAGGTACAGCATTACCTTTTATCTTTAACAAAATGGGATTTGATCCTGCTTTAATGTCTGCTCCTTTTATCACGACAGTGGTTGATGTTTTAGGAATTTTTATTTATTTCAGTATTGCTCAATTAATCCTAAAGGAAAGTTTGAGAAATTGATGGGCAAGGCAAAAAGATTAGGCCAATTCAAGTCTGAATTGGCGCTCCATAACTTGCCCAGAGTTATATCCTTGAGTGCTCGATAATTTTTAATCCTCAATCCCTCAATTCCGGCCATTATTTAGTCCCGTTTCTCATTACTAAAGTAATCTGAGCAATTTCTTGATAGACCGATTCTAGACCAGTTATCAATTACTGACCCGATTCGATCACTCCTTCGGCCTCATGGACAATTGCCCTCAATCGATCTAAAGTTTTCTGGTCCACCTGCGTCCATAATCCCCGTTGTTGAGCTTCTAATAATCTTTCGGCCATATCTCGCAATGCCCAGGGGTTTTTCTCCTGAATAAATTGTTGTACCTTGTCGTCAAATAAATAAGCTTCGGCTACTCCCTGATAGATAAAATCCTCCACTAGATGAGTAGTGGCAGAATAGGCAAAAATATAATCTACGGTCGCAGCCATCTCGAAAGCGCCTTTATAGCCGTGTCGCATCACTCCCGCTATCCATTTGGGATTAACCACTCGCGAACGGTAAACGCGGCGAATTTCTTCCTCTAGGCTTCTGATGCGGGGATTTTCCGGTCGGGAATGATCACCAAAATAGGTGACGGGATTTTTGCCGGTTAAAGCCCGGACACTGGCAGTTAAGCCGCCTTGAAATTGATAGTAGTCATCGGAGTCGAAAATATCGTGTTCTCGATTGTCCTGATTGTGCAGCACTATCTCTAATTCTTGCAGTCTATTTCTCAATACTTCCGGTAAAGAATGGGCAGTTCCTTGACTATCATAGGCATAACAACTCCAGTTAATATAAGCATTAGCTAAGTCTTGATCATTTTGCCAGTTTTGTGACTCGATTAACCCCTGTAAACCGGCCCCGTAAGCACCGGGTTTGCAGCCAAAGATTCTGGCAGTAGCTCTCAGTTTCGCCTCTTTTTCTCCTAAGCCCTGACTTAGCCAAAACTCCCTCTCTGTCTTCACTTTCGCCGCTAAAGGATTAATTTTTTCTTCTTCCTCTTGACAAGCTACCGCATTTATGCCAGAATTAAGAAGATGTAGTATGCTGGGGAAACTGTCCCTAAAAAAGCCCGATACCCGAACGGTCACATCAATGCGAGGACGGCCTAAGCTAGACGGGGTAAGGATTTCAAACCCGACCACCCGACGGAAAAAACCATCCCAAAGGGGACGAATTCCCAGTAAAGCCATGGCTTCGGCCACATCTTCGCCACTATTTCTCATCGTCGAAGTTCCCCAGATAGAAATCGCCAAAGTGCGGGGATATTCGCCATTTTCTTGGGTATAACGTTCAATTAGTGCCTCTGCGGCCTTTCTTCCCACTTCCCACGCAGTTTCTGTGGGGATTGCGCGGGTATCGACAGAATAGAAATTTCTGCCGGTGGGGAGAACATCGGGACGGCCGCGGGTGGGAGCGCCGGAAGCACCACTGGGGACGTATTGGCCAGCGAGACCTTTTAAGAGATAGGTAAGTTCATCGGGGGTTTGTTTTAAAGCAGGAATTAACTGATTTTCTAGCCAAACCAATTCTTTTGCCGTATTTTCGCCTAGAGGTTCAATTTTCTGGCTAATTAAATCCTGAGCGAGACTTTCCAGATAGGTAGTAGTATCGTTATATTCCGTCAGGGGGTCGCAGTCGAGGTGGAGGTCAAGGGCGATCGAACGGGTTAAACCGGGGCGGTCGGGACTAGGAGAACGAGCGATCGATTGGATTAAATCAATTAACTGCTGACCCTGGGGACATTGACCGAAGATATGTAAACCGTCGCGGATTTGTGCTTCCTTGAGTTCACAGAGATAACCATCCACGAGGGTAAGAAATTGACCAAAGGAAGCGCTGGTCGCAACGCGCTCGCTACGCGAGATCGTGCCTAGCTCTCGATCGAGATTAGTTTTCGCCACCAGATCACTAATCCGCTCGCGAATCAGAGCTAAACGAGAAGGATCAAGAGATTCTGCTTGATAATATTCATCGATGAGAGACTCTAACTTTTCCCAATCTCCATACAATTCCGCTCGCGTCATCGGGGGAGTGAGATGGTCGATGATAACAGCTTGGGAACGTCTTTTAGCGCTGGAACCTTCTCCGGGGTCATTGACAATAAAAGGATAAAAATTCGGCAGCGACGAGAAAGCAATTTCGGGATAACAATGGGGAGAAAGAGCGAGACTTTTCCCGGGCAGCCATTCTAAATTGCCGTGTTTACCGAGATTAATTACAGCAGTGACTTGGAATTCCTGTCGTAACCAATGGTAAAAAGCGAGATAGCTGTGGGTAGGTTCGAGGTCGGGGGAATGATAATTAAGAGTCGGGTCGAGGTCGTAACCGCGAGAAGGTTGAATACCGATAAAGACATTACCTAACTGGATGCCGGGGATAGGAAAATCCCTGTCTGGATGTCCCCAACGGTCAAGCATAGCGCTTTGATTATCGGGGGGAAGGGAGGAGAAATAATCTAGATATGCTGACCGGGAGAGAGATTGATAGATAGGTTTTAATTCCCTTGTCTCCAGGTCATTAGTGATACCGGAAATAAGCAATCGCATTAATTCATCGCTATGGTCGGGTAGGTCGGTGAGGGTATAACCTTGGGTTTGTAATGCGCGAAGAATTTCCAGACCACTAGCGGGAGTATCTAAACCGACTCCGTTAGCGATACGACCATCCTTATTGGGATAGTTGGGGAAAATGAGAGCAATTTTTTTCTGGGAGTTGGGAAGGGAGGAGAGTTGACAATAGTTTGCGGTTAAATCAGCGACAAAATCAACCCGGTGGGGGAGGGGTTGATAGATAACTATTTCCGTTTCTAGTTTCGGATGTCGGGTGAGGACAGATTTAAAGGAAATAGCGCGGGTGATAATTTTGCCATCCATTTCCGGTAAAGCGATATTGATGGCCACATCCCGGGGGGAAAGACCTTGATAACCCTGTTGATAAGCTTCTAAACTGCTGCTGCTGAGGACAACTTGGAAGATGGGTTTATTGAGGGACTGCCAGAAGTGATGATTTTGTTTGTCTTCTGGTCGTTGGATAGAGAAGCTAGTGGTATCGAGAATTAGGTCTGGGGGATGGTGGGAAAAGAGGGTTAATAGTTCCTCTTGCACTTCAATTTCCCGGACAGAGGAGAGAAAGATAGGGACAGTTTCAATATTTCTTTGGGTGAAAGCGGTGATTAAAGCATCGATAGCTTTGGTATTACCCGCGAGATAATGGGAACGATAGAAAAGTATCCAAGTCCGTGCTTGGGGTTGGGATAGGGTTATCTGGGAATAGATTCCCAACCTAGGGACAACCCTAGGAGGAGAGGGAGGATAGTCGAGATGGAGACAGGTATGCGCGATAAATTTACAAGCATTAATCCAGTTATCTATCCCTGCTTCCGTGAAATAGCACCATAACTGATTAACAGTAGTCAGGGAAGCAGTGGAATGACTCATCAACTCTAAATCCGGTTTATCCTCTCCCGGGAGGACAAATAAAGTCGCACCGGTTTCCTCGACAATTTCCTTAACTACTTCCAATCCGTAGGACCAACTCCCCCGTCCTCCCAATAAGCGAAGAATAATCACTCTTGCTTGGGATAGTACCTTGTCCCCATAGTTATCGATACTGTATTGCTGCTGTAACTGCGATAAATTCAGGGCGCGAATTGCGGGAAAATTATCGGGTAGATGGTCGATAGCTGCCGCTAGAGTTTGAATATCGGTATCAGCCATGGTGAGGAGAACAATCGGGGCCGGATTTTGGTCAATAATAATCACCCCTTCGGTATCTGCTGTCCAACCACCCGCTTGGGGCGCAATTCGGTGCATAAGTTTTGAGAGTCAGGTTAAATAATGATTAGGTTTTGAGAATCAGGGTCTCGATCGAGGGATCATTCTTAGGTAGATAGAGATGATTATATCTGTCTGCGGCAATTTTCAAGAATAGGGAATAGGGATTAGGGAATAGTCGGGGATAGGGATTAAGAAAAATCTTCACTAAAACCCAAACCCCAGTCCCCCATCACCTTACTGATGACTGGGGTGTGGGGTGTGGGGTGTGGGAAGTGGGAAGTGGGAAGTGGGGAAGTGGGGGAATTTCAACTAAAACCCTAAAACCCTAAAACCCTAACACCCCAAAAACCTAACACCCCAAAACCCCAAAACCCTATCACCCTATCTCCTACCTCGCAGCCTCGGAGTCTCCTGCCTTCTGATAACTGATAACTGATAACTGATAACTGATAACTGATAACTGATAACTGATAACTGATAACTGATAACTGATAACTGATAACTGATAACTGATAACTGATAACTGATAACTGAT
>NZ_JADBRW010000050.1:0-79062 GCF_020247025.1 Microcystis sp. M109S1 | reverse complement strand
GTCGGGTTTTGAATGGTTGTCATCCGTTATGATAATTGTACCAGAAGGCAATTGATAGCCTGTTAAATTCCCTTGTTTCCACCACCTCCAAGCCGTTCGATAACTTATTCCTGTTTTTTTTGCATAGTCTGATAGTTTCATGTCTATATGTTACCATGCCTGACTATATCTGACTATATTTGTATTGAAACTTTACAATACCCTCCGCTCAAAGACAGGGACAACCTTTGATCCTAGCCCATCGATAGAAAAACTACTATTAGGGCCACTGGTAGCAACAAGGTGAACGGTGACAGAACTTAACGGCCTATGATTAAAGAAACGAGGAATCAGAACCCTAAATAAATCCTCGCTCCGCCATTGCCTTGATTCTCCCTGATAATTATGGGACTTTTTGCCCGTCACCAAAACCTCCGTCAGTGGTTTAAATCCCAACACTTCGGACGTAGCGCAACCGATAGTCGCTATGCTTTACTGGTAGCCTGTTTAATCGGAATTCTCTCCGCTCTTGCCGCTATTATCCTGAAATTGGGTATCGGTTGGTTAGGTGGTTGGCGGGTGCATCTAGTAGCCAATTCCTCTCCTTTCCTAGTTTTGCCCCTCGGCGGTTTTCTGCTCGGTTACAGTGCCGGTTGGATTGTCGAACACTTCTCCCCCGCGGCCGCCGGGGGTGGTATTCCCCAAGTAAAAGCGGCCTTAGCTAAATATCCTTTGCCCCTGTCTTGGCGGGTCGCCCTAGTAAAAATGATCGGGGCGATCCTGATCCTTGGCGGTGGTTTAACCCTTGGTCGTCGCGCCCCCACGGTACACATCGGGGCGGCCCTAGCGGCCCAGTTAAGCGTCTGGCTGCCCACCAGTCCCGATCACCGTCGTCAGATGATCGCAGCCGGGGCAGCCGCGGGGTTAGCGGCGGGTTTTACTACTCCCATCGCCGGCGTTCTCTTTGTGATCGAGGAATTAATGCGCGATGTCTCCAGTATGACCCTAGAAACGGCGATTGTGGCTTCCTTTACCGGGGCCGTGGTTTCGATGATGCTGCAGAATACCCCCTCAATGATCACTGAATATGCCAATATTAGCTTCTCTGCCCAAGAAATACCCATTTATTGCCTTTTGGGGGTTTTAGCGGGCTTATTGGGGGCTTTATTCAATCAAGGCATCCTTTTTTGTAGCCAGATGCAGCGGCGTTGGCGGTTATCTCTGGCTTGGCGCATCGGTCTGGTCAGCTGGTTATCGGGAACAGTAGTGGCCTTTTTACCCGACTTTTTTCGAGATAATACGGGTTTACGGGAATTTTTGCTGGCAGGGGAATTAAGTTGGCAGAATACCGCCCTCGCTTTCGTCGTCTATTTTTTCCTGACGATGATCTCCTATAGTTCTGGCGCTCCGGGAGGACTCCTCGCCCCCGCTTTGGTGTTGGGCTCCTGCTTGGGGTTTCTGGTGGGGGGAATCGAGACGAAAATGATGGGTTTCGGCAGCGAAGCTAGTTATACTTTAGCGGGTATGGGGGCTTTTTTTACGGGAGTAGTCAGGGTTCCGGTAACGGCGATCGTGATTGTCTTTGAACTGCATCGCAATTTTAATGTTGTGCTGCCCCTGATGTTGACCTGTGCCGTTTCTTATATCACTGCCGAAAGCATTCACCCCGGTTCCCTCTATCAGCATTTACTTTCCGCTAGTGGCATTATTCTCAACGAAGAAACCCCTTCTAATGATGTGCTGGCCCATCTGTCGGCTATGGATGTGATGCAATCGCAGGTGGAAATTCTGCCGGCAGATTTACCCCTGGGGGAAGTGGTGAAAATTATGTCCCGTTCCCATCATCGCGGTTTTCCCGTGGTGGAACAGGGGCGACTATTGGGGATTTTTACCCAAAGTGATCTGGATAAATGGCGATCGAAAAACAGTCAAACGGTCCTACGGGAGATCATGACTCCCAATCCGATTACTGTGGCCCCCCAGGCAGCTTTAAGCGATGTTTTATTTCTGTTAAATCGCTATCAGCTTTCCCGTTTACCCGTTACCGATGGTCAAAAACTGGTGGGGATCATCACCCGCACCGATATTATTCGGGTGGAAGCCGATCAATTGGGGGGAGTTTGTCAACTGCCCCAACGCAGTACCCCTTCCTATGTGGTTTATCAAACCCGTTCCCCGGCCGTGGGAATAGGCCGGATTTTGTTACCTATTGCCAATCCCGACACCGCTACCGCTTTGTTTAAAATTGCTGCTGCGATCGCCCGTGAACGCAATTATGAAATAGATTGTCTCTATGTGATTACTGTGCCTCGTCTTAGTTCTCCGGCGGAAGTAAAGGTAGATACGCGGGAAGGACGCAAATTACTTCATCGTCTGGAAAGATTAGCCCGACGGCAGAATATCTCTGTTCATACACAAATTTCCGTGGCTCAGGATATCGCCGACGGGATTTTGGCCACGATTCGCGAACGACACAGCAATTTATTAATTATGGGTTGGACGGGGGAAAAATCGACCACTGGGGAGATTTTCGGGTTTTTAGTCGATACTTTGATTGCTGAAGCCCCCTGTGAAACCATCTTGGTAAAATTGGGGACAAAGGATTGTTTTCCCAACGATCTTAATCGGGAAAGGATGTGGCTGATTCCCACCGCCGGCGGTCCCAATGCCCAACGCGCTTTAGCATTATTGCCTAGTTTGCTGTCTTTGTCCGAGTCTTCGGATCATCCCAAACTTTGGTTATGTAAAATCTATTCCCCGACGGAGTTACTGCCAGCTCTGTCCACTATGTTCGTTTTACAAGCATCTTTACAGAAAGCGATCGCACAGCCGATTGTACCTTTACCGATTTGTTCGGCCTCTCCGGCCGAGGCGGTGATTCATCTGGTAGAATCGGAGGATTGTTCTTTGGTGCTTTTGGGTGCGTCCAGGGAAAGCTTGCTCAATCAGTTCTTAAATGGCAATATCCCCTCGACGATTGCCCGTGCGGTTAATTGCACTGTGATTCTCGTGCGAGGGGAATTATCAGATTAGGTTATTAGCTAGGCGGAAGCTAAAGTTAAACCGAAGGGTACGGTATTGTCAATTTTCGCCCCTTGACTTTCCTCTAGGGAATGGGGATAGAATATTTCCCTGTCTAGTTGACCATCGGAGTCATCCTCATCCCCATCGCTGATATAAAGGCGTTCACAGGGGATGTTATCGGAAAGGATGGCGCTGGCTATCATCCCCGTATGAATCTCTAAGAAAGCATCCGCTAGGGTCTCAAATACTAAACGCTGCCCGGGAAAAACCACCCTTTCAAAATACCAGTTAGCAATATTGGTGATGCGAACAATTTGAATATGACTGGTCGCATTGACATAGCAACAAAGAATACTATTTTTCTTGCCGTTGGGGAGGGGATCGAGAATCTGTGCCATAGCAATTGGGGTGATCTTAAAGTGGGTTTCTCATCGCTCCTTCACCCTAACATCCTTTGATCCCCGATAGTTGTAAAGATGATTACATTACTCTGATAAAAATCTACCGATCGCTTTTTCTGGTGATAGAAGGCGGTTTTTATTAAAAAATCATTAAATTTAACTAATGCCTAGTTTTGGCTATTTGTCAAGGGGGGAACTACGTTTTTTTGCTGTTTTTCTTGATTTTTTGCCCAGCTATTTATCGCTCAATTTTGTTGACGGTTTCAGGATTATAGAAACCGAGGTAATTTTTGTCAAGTTAGATACCTCTTGCTCTTGATATCCTCGATCTGCTTGACTAAAAAGGGGCGGCCTGTGCTGGGACTGATAAGTTTTACAGTGCTGGGGATAATAATCCCTCGATTGTTCGGGGTTTCTAGGCAAATTTCCCCTGAGAATCCCCGTCTTTTGCAAGCGGGGAGATGTCAACTCATGAATAATTGGGACTCTATCAATCAATTTTCCCGGCCGAAGCAGCATTAACTATAAACTTGCTAAAACCTCTTTAGCGGCGGCCAAAGTCCGTTCGATATCGGCCTCTGTGTGAGCTAAGGAAGTAAAACCAGCTTCAAACTGGGAAGGAGCTAGATAAACGCCTCTTTCCAACATTCCCCGGTGAAAACGACCGAATTTAGCCACATCGGCCTTTTTAGCCCCTTCATAGTTATGCACGGGGTTGCCAGTGAAAAACATCCCGAACATGGCACTGATATGACCTCCAGAAACGCTATGACCAGCATCTCTGGCCACTTTCAGTAGCCCTTCAGTTAAGGATTTGGTCACTTTATCGAGATATTCGTAGGTGCCGGGGCGCTGGAGTAACTCTAGGGTTTTAATTCCCGCCGTCATAGCCAAGGGGTTGCCGGATAAGGTTCCCGCTTGGTACATCGGGCCGGCCGGAGCGACCATAGCCATAATATCGGCGCGACCGCCGTAGGCCCCCACCGGCAGCCCACCGCCGATAACTTTGCCGAGGGTGGTTAAATCGGGGGTGATGCCGAATTTTTCCTGAGCGCCACCGTAGGCGATGCGGAATCCGGTCATTACCTCATCAAACATTAATAAGGCTCCGTATTCCTTGGTTAATTCCCGCAATCCTTCTAAAAAGCCAGCATCCGGCACGATAAAGCCGGCATTACCCACCACTGGCTCTAAAATCACCCCGGCAATCGAGTCGGGATTCTCGACAAAGAGGGCTTTTACCGCTTCCAGGTCATTGTAGGGGGCGGTTAAAGTGTTGTTAGTGGTGGTTTTGGGAACCCCCGGCGAGTCGGGTAGGCCCAGGGTCGCTACACCAGAGCCGGCTTTCACGAGGAACATATCGGCGTGACCGTGGTAACAGCCCTCGAATTTGATGATTTTATCCCGGCCGGTAAAAGCCCGCATTAAGCGCAGGACGGACATACAGGCTTCGGTGCCGGAATTGACAAAACGCACCATTTCGATGCTGGGAACGGCATCAATCACCATTTCAGCAAGAATATTTTCCTCGACACAGGGAGCGCCGAAACTGGTTCCTTTGTCTAGGGCCTGGTGCAGGGCGGCAATCACTTCGGGATGGGCATGACCACAGATAGCCGGCCCCCAAGTTCCCACATAGTCGATATATTCGTTACCGTCCACGTCGCGAATATAGGCCCCTTTGACGCTTTCAAAAACGATGGGTTGACCACCGACGGATTTAAAGGCCCGCACGGGGGAACTTACACCCCCCGGCATTAATTTTTGAGCGGCTGTAAAGATTTCTTTCGATTTTGTTGTTTGATACGAAGATGTGCTAACCAATCCTGTCTCCTTGTCTATTTGAGTCTATTGGTTCTGGGGGAGGCCCAGAGCTTTGTTTTGTTAACTTCCTGCTGCTTGTTCCATTTTAAAGATCACCGGCCTACATTTAACGCAATTTTTTCGCTAAGAAAGGCGCTGGTCGGCTAAAGTCTCGCTATTCTTGACTTGTAGCTTGATGGTTAACAGCTGATGTAATTGGCTGAGAAAGGGCAAAAATTTCACTGTTGACAATTTTTCCACAATCTTTTCAGAATTGCAGTAAAAACCTAGCAATGGCCGAAGTTATTGCTATTGATAGATTTTAGCCCGGAAAGAGCGATCGAAAAAAGCTCTGGTTTTCCACAGATTTTCCACAGGGGAATTCTTGCTATTATTTTTTAGCGTACAAAAAAACTATTCCTCCTATGAAATTTACCAGTAGTCAAAGCGAACTCAACAGCAATTTATCCCTAGTTAGTCGGGCCGTTGCCAGTCGTCCTACCCATCCGGTGTTGGGAAATGTTCTCTTTTGTGCCGATGAAGAAAAGGGCGAAATTAGCCTGACTGCTTTTGATTTGAGTTTAGGGATTCGCACCAGTTTTCGGGCCGAGGTGGTGGAAGGGGGCAAAATTACCCTGCCGGCAAAATTGCTTAACGATATTGTCTCTCGTTTGGGAGAGGGGGAAATCACTATCTCTGTGGAAGAAAACAAGAATGATGAGGAGCATAGTCTCGCTTTTCTAAAAACTGCCTCGGCACAGTTCCAAATTCGCGGCATGAAAGCCGATGAGTTCCCAGAATTGCCCACGGTGGCCGATGGGGAAATTGTTAATTTACCTGTAGTTGCCTTGACAGAGGGACTAAAAGGTGCATTGTTTGCCGCTAGTGGCGATGAAACTAAACAGGTGTTGACGGGGGTGCATTTAACTAAAACCGTCGATTGTCTAGAATTTGCCGCTACAGACGGTCATCGTTTAGCGGTGGTACAAACTCCCCTAGAGGAGGTAGAAAGTGCCTCTGGTGGCTTTAATGTCACCATTCCGGCCCGGGCCCTGCGAGAATTGGAAAGAATGATGTCAACAAAACAAAATATCGAGACTATTACTCTGCATGTGGATGATTCTCAAGTCATCTTTGAAATGGGGGAACAGAGGTTAACCAGTCGTAAGTTAGAAGGGGCCTATCCCACTTATAATCAGTTAATTCCTAAATCCTTCGAGCGTTCTTTGGTTTTAGACCGCAAACAATTAATCCGTTGTTTGGAATTAGTGGCGGTTTTATCGGACCAAAAGAATAACTTAGTCAAGTTTAGCCTCGATAGCGAAAATGACCGTTTATCCCTAGCGGTGGAATCTCCCGATTTAGGTAGTGCCAAAGAGTCCATGGCGGCGGAAATTCAGGGAGAAAGTGGCGATATTGCCTTTAATGTTAAATATTTGATGGACGGTTTGAAGGCTTTACCCAATAATGATATCCAAATGCAGTTAAATGCTAGTACCCAACCGGTTATTTTTACCCCCTTGGGAGGTTTAAAGATGACCTATTTGGTGATGCCGGTACAAATTCGTCAGTAGTTCTGACTTAATCGAAACCGTGGGATGTGTTTTTAACCTATCCCATTTTTGATCCTGTTAACTCAATCCTATTTTTTCGCCAAAGGATTGGGTTTATTTTCTCTATTTTGGCGATATACTGTTGATAATTGAACAACTTCACGGATTGAATTGATATGTTATTATCTACTCCTGAAACAATTCAGAATATTCTTTGGCAAGGACAACTAGAATTGGATAGCGAAGAAATTGAGGAAGAAAATTTTAGATTTATCTCACCTCCCTCACGGCCTAGCGATGCACCAACTGTTAGCATCGGACAACCAGAAGTTTGGCCATTAGCTGAACTTTATTCTGGTGCAATTCCCTCTTGGTTAGAGGTAAAACAGAATGAGGCACAATTTTTTTTAGTCCGTTTTGCCTGTTCTCTTCGTAATAGTGGAGAAGATAGATTTCAAATTACTCAAGCTAAATTTTCTGTTGATTTACTGCCAGATAATCAACAAAACCGGGCTATTGCTTTTGATCTATATCCGTTGGAAATCAATCAGGAAATCAAGCGGAACTTTAAAGTTAGTCTGTCCCCCAATATCAAGTTTAAGGAAGCTCAGGCAAGTTTAGGAGGAACGGATTTTGCCCTAGAATACCCCGAATTACAACCAACAATTATAGCGACAGGAGTTGGGGAATATAAGGCTGATTGGGAATATCGAAAAGCACAGGGAAAAGGAGTTCAAGGAAGTAAATTTATGCACATGATTGTCAAAGTCCCTAATAATATGCAATTGGTGAGGACTAAGTTAAATTTGACTGCCCGTTTGGAACAAAATGGTAATCCCTTAGTTAGATGGCTTTTTAAAACTGACATTAAAAAAGTGCCAAGCGATTGCTTAATAGTCAATTTAGTTGGCTAATAAGTAGGTGGGTGGAATTAAATATAAGATGAACGTAGGTTGGGTTGAAGTATGAAACCCAACGCCCGCATGGGTTACGCTACCGCTAACCCATCCTACAAATAATTGTGCCTCCCTACTTATTTACTCAATTCCTACATCAATAAATGCTTGAGAAATAGCGTCTAATTGGTGGTTTGTGTGGGGAGAGGCTCTTAGTAATACTTGGGCTTTTTCTTCAAATACTCTACGACTCTCAGAGAAACTCTTAGGGAACCTATCGAGCGTGGAAATATCTTCTAGAACAGCACCGAATAGCTTAAGAGCAAATTCGCCATTAAAAAGAGGCTGTCCATTGATGACAGTGTTATGAATTGTCATCAATCGATAAAAAGCATGACTATGAATCAAGGAAAGTTCGTAATAATTCTTGGCCGTATTCCAATCAATTTGTCCATAGACAGACCCTGCATCTGTAAACCTTAAAGAAAGTAATTTATCTAATTGTCTCTGGGATACGGTTCCTTCTTGAAAGTTTTCTCCCACATCCCACAGCCAATTATGAGGATTATTCCGATAACAACCATCATCCCTATGATAGTTACGCACTAAAACCGCAAATATATCACAAAAAGATTCTTCAAGGGCATTTTTTTCTGAAAACTCATCATCTATTGGTCTATCATTTGAAATGCTCTGAATTAAACCATGACAAAATTCATGAGCTACTACTGTGATATCGGTTCCATAGGAACGGTTTATACCATTAATTTCTCTTTGTCCAAATAAAGCCCGTCTAGTTGTACGTCCCCATCCAGCAGGGGGATAGTTACCATATTTGTCTTTAACATTAACATTAATGATAGCTTCATATCTATCTAGTGGTTTGTTGAAGTTATCATCGATAAACTGGGCAACGGTTTCAACATTAGAACGAGCTTGTTGGCAAAAATCGCGACAAAGATCATCGACTAATCCGTAATCAGTGAGAATGATATTACGGGAATAATCTTTATATCTCAAATTATAAGTTCGTGAAAGCCCATAGTTACCATTAGATGGTGCGTCATTGCATTCTGTGCAGACCATAAGTTTTTGCCCCCGATAAATTCATAAGTTCCAGTCAGTGGTTAAGTAATTAATCTTGTTAGAAAGTCGCCCAATGTGTCAAGATGGTAAAATTGCCATAACCAGTTCAGTGATTGATACCCCATCGGTTTCTTCGGTCATCAGCAACCTCTTTTCTACAATCATCTACAGGGTTTCACTACGAAGGCTAACAAACCAATTACGGCTCTTCGTTACTTGTTATGGTTCGATAGGGTGGCATAAATCGACTAAATCCTTATCTGGCAAGAGATTTAATTGATTAGTTCGCTCTAGATCAAAAACAATTGACAAAAATCGCCAAATGTCTTTCTCTATAAGGGTTCCATCCCTTATAACCCCCGTTCATTATTTAGGCAAAGCAAAGGCACAAAAAGCCGATCCCTCCTTAATCTCCCCTTGATAAGGGTGGTGTCTGAAAGTTTTTAACACCTACCTACTTATTTCCTGTTAACAACTGAGTTATATTTAAATAATGCAAAAAAAGCTTACCAAAACCAGCCGAATAGTTAGGGATATTTTGGCAAATATCTCCAAACGATAGACAGTTTGGCAGTAGGTTATGGACAGAACCCTTTTAGCAGAAGGTTCTCAAATTTGAGAGTTCGAGTATTATCTGACCTGTGTGGGCATCTATCACATAATCAGTTAATTCCAGTGATGTTCCAACAGATTTTTCGCCACTGGTTGGAGCCATAACTTTAATATTCGTAACATAAACAAGTCTCCATTCACCTAGCTTGTGACTGGAGCCATTAGAAAAGTGTTTGAAATAATAGTAAAGCTCGGGATTAATATCACAATCCTTTAGGGCTTCTGGGGAAATAGACTCACCCTTCTTAAGACAATATTTGCTTATCGAATCTTTTAGATCTTTTTCAGTAACTTTCGGATTTTTGTCAGGAAATCCTTTGTTTACAGCTTCATCTTGAGCAACTTCAGACGAGTTTGCAAACAAAAATTTATTGTCTTTGTCTAAATCAACAATGATCGAGGAGCCGTATAAAGGGATACCTTGGTATTGGAGGCGATATTTGAATTTGAATGCTTGAGTAAATATCGATTGATACTTATCTACAAGTTTAAATTCAACCAGCAAACCCGTGGACAATCGGACTTGCTGAGTGTTCCTCGGCTCGGGTTTGGGCTGAGAGCCAGTGAAGCGGCTAAACTCCTCTTCCGCGCCACCGGGTGAACCTGAGCCAGACAACTTAATGGCTATATCTTCTAATTCAGTTGTTTTTTTCTTTTCTAACTGTTTTGGCATTTTACAATCACTGCAAAGGTGTTACAAAAACGAGATAAAATAACTCTGTATGTACATTTACATTAAAAAAAATTGCTCGAATATGTCAAGTCTGTACAGATAGATTCATGGAATATGTATGTACATTAACAGCGTTAAAAATTTCTTATATATTTCTCATGTGTTAGGGTACAAAACGCACATACAAAAACCGCCCTCACCAGTTCAGTGATTGATACCCCATCGGTCTCTTCCGTCATCAGCAACCTCTTTCCTACAATCATCTACAGGGTTGCACTACGAAGGCTAACAAACCAATTACTGATAATTTTAACAAGGTTTACAAAAATTAATGCAGATTTTTTATGCACATCCCCCAGATTAGCCTGTATTATATGAACATAACTATTGATCAAAACGGGCGTCTAGGGCTGAATCATCAGAGTAACATCTAAACCTATGAGCGATCTGGACACAGAAAATCAAAGACAAAGCGATGAAGACCGAAAAAGAGATGCTGCGGTGTATTTGCATCTCCTCAACAATCTGACCGATTTGGACATTAGTGAGGATAATCCCAAACCGAATGAGTACAAAATAGCCAAACAATGGGGACAAAATCGCATTTTTGTCCGGCGAGTGCTGCGTTCGGTGATGGGAGAGCGTTACCAAGAAAAGGAACGCGAGGAGCGGATACCCAGTTTAAGCTTGGGGAAATTAGTTACTATTCTTACCTCACTGGAGGCTTATTGGCAAGGAGAGTCAGCCAAAAATAAGGATAGTTTAGCCCAGAAAATGATCAATAAGTTTACCCAACAAGAAAAAGAACGAGTTCTCAAAAAATATGCACAGTTATCTCTGGATGAAAGGAAGAAATTGGGATTACTTGTTCATCCCGAAGCTGGTTTACTTGAGCAGTTAAAAGAGATCATTACCGATGAAATACAGCAGGATTCCCTAGACGTTGTTAGCTTTTATAAACAGGCCATTAATCTATACAGTTCCCAAAAACAACAACACAGTTACCTAAAGTCCCTTGATGCAAATGATCATCTAGATATTGATGAATATTTCAAGCTAGTTAATCAGATTACAGAGTATATTCAACCACGATTAAAAAAATATTATCAGCATTTATCAACAAACTCAGAGCAGGAAATTATCAAGGATTTGGTTGATAAGATTTTAAGAGAAGTGAGCCGGACAGAATTTCAAGCTGGACTCAGACAAATTAAAACTGTTGTCGAGCAATGTCCAGATTTTGTTAAGAATAATTTAACTAGCGATTCCATATCCAATCTCTTTTTGGAAAGCCTGAGCAATTCAATTATTAAAAATAATTTATTAGGGGACAAATTTCCCGTTTATATCGACTATTTAGAAATTGAGAAAGTCAAACCTCTGCCCCTAAAATTATACCGAGGGAAAACAGGGTTAATTAATCCCTATTTTCTCGATGATCCTGAAGACGAAAATGAGTATTATGCTCAAGGATTAGAAAAACAGATAGCTTATAGGGTGCGAGTGTATTTTTATGTCTATCCCCCGGAGAACTGGAAACCAAAACCAACCTTAGAAATCTTAGAAATCAGCCAATTTTTCAAGCAAGAAGAATCAAACAATCGATTAGAATTTTGTGAAGAAGTGGTAGGTGTGGGCAGTCCTATCGCCCATATTACCACCGCAATTAATCGATTTTTGTTTGAGGGGATAGATATTTTGAAAAAGCCAGAAGGAGAAGGCTATCTGCCTGTCACCCAAAAAATAGTCAGTGAAGATAAAGTGATTGGCAATACAAGAAATAGTGCTGTTTGGTCTTATTCTCTGGTTAAGTTATGTAAACAAAAAGATGTGAAAAACTCTCTAAAAGATGAAATTGATTATAATCAAATTGTCGCCGATCAAGAATTAGCAACAGGAGAATTTTACGGATTCGATCTTCTAGAATCTGCCGCTAAGTCTGCCCTTCACGCTCGACTGAGAGCTATTGAAAAAACGGGAATTGATTCCCAGCAATATCTACAACAACTTTGTCAGAGGATTGAGGAAAAATATATACTAAAAAAAGCAGAAAACTGGATAAAATTTTACCCTTTCTCTCTCAGGGCTATGCAAGATTATTTAGAAAAAAAACTGTTTAAGGATAAATATCGCAATTGGGATGAGAGAAATTTCAAGGAAGTTAATAATAATCAAGCTTGGAGTATGGTGGCCTATGAAGCACATTTGGCAATTACTCAAGTATATCTTCAAGAAGGTCTCTATCGTATTGCCAAAAAATATCTTGAGGTTATTAAACCCCATATCGAAGATGGACGACTAGACGATAAACTATTAGTTAGTCTCTACCATATCTGTCTATTTGATTATCATTTTTATACAGACCTTGAAGATGAGGAACGTGACCATCAAGAAAGGGGTTCTGCAATTCGTAAAGCTGAAGAATGTTTGAACATTGCTGAAGAATATTTGCAGGAATATTTGAAAGAATACGCAATAATTGGTGAATACTCTCAAACTAATGTTCATCCTTTTTTCTATTATCTATCTCGTATCTATTCGCACCGCGCTAAAATTTATCTCTTTTTTCCTTACATTGCTCAATTACCCAGTCCCAAAACTCATTTATTAATTGAACCTCTTCGTCTCTTAGAAAAAGCTCGTATTTATGCGGCTAGAGACGGTGATGCTAATTACTATGCTTACTGGACAGTGTATCAAATTTGGTCTTATTTAATCACTGCTTATGTCGGAGACACCAAGCTATTAAAGGGACAATTTACCCGCCAAAATTGTCTAGAATGGGCCGAACGTTTAATTAAAAATGCTCTTGATTGTTATGGAGAGCGAGGCAGAAAATCTTATCAACAGATAAAAAATTATAGTGGTAAACAGACAGAGTTTAGTATATCAAATATAGTTTATGAACAATACAATGATATTTATGTGCAAACTATTCCCCCAATTATTGAAATCGGAAAGGGCAGCAGCCACTTAGACGAGTTTTATCAAAAAATATTTCAATCTAGTCAATCTCAACAAAAAATTATACAGCTACCCATGTCAGCATTAACTTACCTTGACTCAAATTCAGATAATAAAATTTATTTATTTGGTATTCACGCTAGTCTTCTTTTATTTGGGTTGGGACTGGTGGAACTTTGTAAAGATAATCAGGAAGAAGGATTAGAAGAACGTATTCTTATGGCTATGAAAAGGTTTACTTTAGGAGCGGCAATTGCATCTGAGGGAACAGTGGATGAAAAAAGAGGAGAAAAAACCTATCTTCAGCGAATATTTACCGAGCAAAAGCAAAATAATAATCAAAAAATGCCCGAAGATTTTCAAATTAGAGGCTTATATCCTCACCGGTTAACTCAGTTTACCGCTAAAGGGAAAATTTTTGCAGCAACCTGTCGAGTAATTCTCCTTTTGTATAACTACGAAAAATATAACAGCTATTGGCCAGAGGTCGCCTATCTTTTGAATGATTTACACGATGCTCAAACTATTATAAGATCGAATAATCCTGATTATTCTTTGGGGCAAAATCGCTATAGTGGCCATCTAGTACAACAATTTAAAGGGGTTAAAAGTTACTTGGAAAGTCAGAAAAATTCTGGCAAATCAGGTTCTTTAGAGGAAATTAGAAACAGAATTGTTACTGATATATTCAAAATACTTCGCGGCGACAAAGTGTAACTATATCTGCTAATTCCTAAATTTTAGACCGCAAACAATTAATCCGTTGTTGGGAATTAGTGGCGGTTTTAGCTGACCAAAAGAATAATTTAGTCAAGTTTAGTCTCGATAGCGAAAATGACCGTTTATCCCTAGCGGTGGAATCTCCTGATTTATCTAGTTTGTGCCGTCCATCTGGGGGGGGTGACTAGCGATTTCTAGCTTAACCGGCGTTCGGGATAACGCTATAGAAGGGAGTGTTAGAAAACCTTGGCCAATTCTAGATTCTCAACTCCTTGGTTAATAGGCGATCGCTAATAATAAGTCCTCCCTACCGATGGACTGGGTTTTACATCAATCTGCTTAACCCGAACTCAGTTTAATTTAGGCTTTTCTGCCGAAAACAAAAGATAATCATCAAACGCCATAAACCAACCCCGATTTCTTGACCAAGCTTCAAGTCCCGGGTTATCTTTCTGGAGATCGATAACTAAATCATGCTTACTAATCCCTTGGCTAATCTGGGCAAAATAATGAACCATTGCCGGCCAAACATATTCACTAATAGATAAAGCTTGGATATTAACAAATCCATGCTTTTTGAGTTTTTCTACATAAGTATGTCGGTCGTATTGATTAGCAAAGGGAATACACATTTTCTTACTATTAACCCGCAGCCAGAAGTTAATTTCTCGACCCACTCTAGGCAAACAATCCGCTATAGCCAACCTTCCACCGGGCTGCAAAACTCGAAAAGCTTCCGCGAAAAAATCCTCACGAGTGTCAAAATGAAAAGCACATTCTAAAGCGGTCAACTGATCAAAAGAATTCTCAGGAAAAGGGATTTGAGTAGCCGAGCCGACTTGAAGTTTTATCCTGTCCGATAACCCTGCTTTAGCTACTCTTTCTTGAGCAATTTCTACTTGTAACTCGGTTGTATTTAGACCGATAATTGAGCCAACATTGTTTTCTCTTACCCAGAGTAAATCCTGTTCAGCAAAACCGAAACCCACATCCAAAAGGTGATCTCCGGCTTTAAGTTCGGCCACTTCGGCTAATTTACGCGCTAAAGCGGCACAAGCTCCGTTATAAGTTGTTTCTTCTTTCCAATAACCAAAATTAAGCCATTGGGGAAAATTAGGATCCTGAAGATGAGGATCGCGTTTCGCTATATTAGTATACAGTTCAGAAACTTGAAACTGATCTTGCAAAAACGCCATTTCTCGAGCTGGATTAAGGACAAATTGTTTGATGATTGCCCAGCGATTACGCCATTCATCTTTGAGGGGAATTTTGCCGATGTTTTCCAAATTATTATCCTCCTAAGGATTTTTCAGAAATATTGCCATTTTTAATTAACCGAATCCCTGAGATTCTCTAGATGCTTTAAAAAAGATTCCACACCTCTGGATTAATCATATAAGGGGGCTTCTCTCCCTGAAGCACTTGTAATATTTGATTCGCCGCCGAAACAGCAGCCGCTAGACTCGCTTCAGGGGTTACTCCGGCTAAATGAGGTGAGAGAATGACATTCTCAAAATTATATAAAGGATTATCTAAAGCCGGCGGTTCTGGTTCAAAGACATCTAGGGCGCATCCAGCTATCAATTTTTGATTAAGGGCGATCCCTAAATCCTTTTCACAAACGACTTTTCCCCGGGAGGTATTAATTAAAAAAGCTGTTGGTTTCATCTTTTTAAAAACTGAGATATTAAACATTTCCCGTGTTTCACTTGTTAGTTCAGGATGCAAAGAAACAAAGTCCGATTCAGCCAGAAGAACATCTAAATCTTTGACCCAAGTTGCTCCTACTGTCTCCGCTTTGCTGGCTGGAACATAGGGATCATAAGCTAATACTCTCATCCCCAGTGCTAGGTTACATTTGTGAGCCACCAGAGTACCAATTCTTCCTAAACCCACAATACCAAGGGTCTTGTTTTCGAGTTGAATCGGTTGGATCTGATTGCGAATTAAATAGTTACCCTTTTTCACACAATGATCTAAAAAAGGGAGCTTTTTGGCAAGGGCTAAAATCATAGATAAGGTGTGTTCTGCTACAGCTGTAGTTGACATTCCGGGATTATTAACAACGATAACACCCTGTTCTGTTGCTGCCATAATATCAATAGAATCTGTGCCAAATCCAGAGGTACTAATTACTTTTAAGTGTTTTGCTAATCGGATTGATGAAGCCTCTAACTTATTAGGATAACGCACAAATACGCCAGATACTTCTTGAATGGCCTCATTAATTTTATCCAGTGTAGGGTTGGACAAAATCTCTATATTAGTAGATTCTTCAAGAAGTTTTTCCCCCGCTTCATCATACATTTTTCCGATTAAAAGAACCCTGGGTTTTTGAATATCCATAGTCAGAGTTTTTGGTGAAGTAGTAGTCATCGTAATTTTTCCTAAATTGAGTTTTAGCAATGAAACAGTTACAGAGATTTTGAGGATCGATAATCATCTATGGAAACAAGTCGCCAACTAGAATCCTCTAAAAGTTCTAACACCCATTGATGATACTTAAATAAACTTTCTCTATGTCCTACGCTAATAAAAGTTGTCTGTGCTTTTTGTAACTGCTGATATAAGGTTTGTTCGTTGTTCAAATCTAAAGCACTTGTGGCTTCATCTAAGATTACATAGCGGGGATGGGTTACTAACAATCGGGCAAAAGCAAGGCGTTGTTGTTCTCCTAAAGATAATATATTTTCCCAAGGGACTTCCGCATCAAAGCCATGAACTTTTGTGGCTATATTTTGAAGATTAACTTGTTGTAAAACGGATTCAAGTTCTCCATCGGTCATTTCACGGGTTGTTTTAGGATAAAGCAACTGTTCTCTGAGAGTTCCTAAAATAATATAAGGACGTTGAGGTAAAAAGAGAAATTGTTCTAAGGGAGGTCGTTTTAAACAACCAGTTCCTGCATTCCATAAGCCAGCAATAGCTCTTAATAGAGAACTTTTACCTCGTCCACTCGGTCCGACAATTAATAAACCCTCGCCTGGTTCGATAGATAGGGATAAATGTTGAACAATTACCTTTTCATAATCTGGTGTTTGTAAAGTAACATCCTCAAACTCGATCTGATTTTGTTCAAGGGTTTTAATGGTACTAGCATCCTTGGGTTGTTGTCCCATTTCTTCTAAGACCGAAGAAAATTCAGATAGACGCTCAACATAACTGGAAAATCTGCCCAAAGAACCAAATTCAAGGATTAACTCAGAAAAACCATTAGCAAACATACTGCAAGCAATAATAGCCTGATTAACTTGTCCGAAATCAATTTCCCCCCGAATATAGGCTGGAGCGAAGACGACAAAGGGAAATATTTGAATAACTGAGCGATAACTTCGACTAAAAATGTCTTGATTTTTCTCCCAATCAATCTTACTGAGAGAATTTCTGACGAGATTATTAAATCGACGTTGAATTATTTTAAACTCTTGATTTTCGCCTTGAAAAAAGGCAATGGATTCAGCATGATTCCGAACATGAGTTAAAGTGTAGGTGTAATTAGCTTTGGATTCCAGTTCTTCTTGACTAATCTTATCTAATTCTCGACTTAAAGAAACAGCAATTAGGTTGCCGATAATTGTATAAGCCACTAGAATCAAGGCGGCTAGTCGGGAAATTGAGAAAAGAATCACTAAAAAAGTTGTCATTTCTAAGACTTTTTCTAATAAAATAGCCCCAAAATTAACAGCATTTCTAGCAATGGGTTCTATTTCTTGAGAGATCCGTTGATCCGGATTATCCACATCGGATCTAAAATTAATTTTATAATAAGCGCGATGGCTCAAATATTGGGTAACAACCTGCTGATTTAGCCATTCATACCAATCCAGAATAATTCTTTTTTTAACAAATTTAGAAAATGCAGTAAACAGGGTAATTAAAAGTAATCCTAAGCCATAAAGTAATAAACTTGTCATAAACTTAGAGGCATTTTTATCTTGAATAATGACATCAACCAAATAGCGATTAACGAAGCTATTAACTGCATTAGAGGCCACCAGTCCAACAATTACTAAAACAAGGAGAAACAGCATTCCCCATGAACTTATTACCTCTGAAAATGTCCTTCCTTTAGGATCGGTTGGATACCAGTAAGGAGCGGCAATCAATTTCAAATTATCAAAAAATTGATGAGAACTTTTGGCGGTTTCTTGTTGAAAAAATGGAGTTTGCATAGTTTGAATATAGGGTAACTTTTAGGAAATGCCTTGAATTTTTTTTAACTTCAAGCTTTCTAACTTCAAGGCTTAGGATTATTTAATCTCCTAAAAAAGCCTCCAAATCAGTAAGTTCTTGTAAGATTAAATCCTCACTAATCTCCTGCTGAACTTCAGTGAAGTTAATCATCTTCTGGGCTGTTTTTTGAACTTTTTCACCGAAAATACGGTCAAACAGATAATCAACTAAGCGTCTAATATTAGGAAAGTCAAAGACTAAAGAAGTGGGTAAGAGAACTTCTAATCCTTTCTCTAAACGATTTTTCAATTCAATAGAGGATAAGGAATCAATCCCCATTTCTATCAATCCTTGTTCTGAATCTGGCATAGATTTAATCCCTAAAATAATTCTGACTTGTTTGCTAACATATTCTAACAAATATTCCCGACGTTCTCCTAAAGGAATATCCTCTAAAAGATCCAGTACAGAGTCTGATTCTTGAACAGACTTAATGGGAATTTCTGAGAGTCCTAAATTTTTTAGGAGTGGTTTCTCGCCTTTAAATTGATAGATATTTTTGAAACGAACCCAATCCACATCAGCGATTAAAACTTGTGTTTGATTAGAAGCCATAATAGCATCCATCACCCTCAAGGCCATATCTGGAGCAATTTCCCTGATCCCAATCTGTTTGAGCCAGTCCTCATAGTCTTGAGAAACTATACCATTACCCGCCAATAATGCCCAATTTAAAGCCGTTGCAGGAAGCCCTTGAAGATGACGGAAATGAGCCAAAGCATCCAGCCAATGACTAACAGTATCATATAAGCCTTGTTCCTTTGCCCCCCAAATAGCACCCGCGGAAGAAAACAGAACAAAATAGTCTAATTGAGTACCCAAAGATAGTTGATGTAAATTCCAAGAACCCTTAACTTTTGCCTGAAAAACTGCT
The DNA here is from genome assembly GCF_020247025.1 of Microcystis sp. M109S1. Lineage (NCBI taxonomy): Bacteria > Bacillati > Cyanobacteriota > Cyanophyceae > Chroococcales > Microcystaceae > Microcystis > Microcystis sp. M109S1. The sequence goes on along the minus strand of NZ_JADBRW010000050.1, from coordinate 60,244 downwards.
TCGATATCCTGCAAAGTACAGTCTTTTAATTGAGCTTGTCGGCCTGAGATTCCGGCAAGATGGAAAATGCCACGCAAGGGATAAGCGGTTTTTTCAATCTGGGTAAATATGGCCTGCATAGCCTCAAAATTGCCAACGTCTGCCGAAATCACTTCGATTGATGCTCCTTTTTCCTCTAATTTTCTGATTTTTTCTGATATTTGGGCTAATTCGGCTGCTGAATCCCACAGGAAGCGGGCTGGTAATGAGCGGCGTGTCGTTAAAATGAGATGTTTTGCTCCTAAATTGACTAAATGTTCCGCCAATTCTAAGCCTAGATGTCCTATTCCTCCCGTAATTAGGTAGGTAGCCTCAGGTTGAATCTTAACGGTTTTTGTCTCTAGAGACTTCAGAGGAAGCAGACGAGCAACATAGCCTTGACCTTTGCGGAAGACCAAATGATCCTCATCGTGAGCATGAGTTAATCCTAATAGTAATGCGGTAATATTTTGATTAATATCAAGGTCGGGATCAAGATCCAGCATACCTCCCCATAATTGCGGATTTTCTAGGGCAATAACACGCCCCATTGCCCAAAGAGGAGACTGAAACCCTAAAGAAGGCTGTTCTAATTCAAAGGGTTGGGCCCCCTGAGTGACAAGGAATAATTGAGGGGGATTAGGGATTGTTTGAATAGCTTTGAGAAGATTTAAAAGATAGTTACAGCGATTTAATAAAATGGATTCTGGTTGATCTTTGGCATCACTATTCAAAAGATAAATAATTCGATCTGGAGATGGATTTGACGCAAACCATTCCTCTAATTGTTGTAGTTGATTAGCATTCAAACAAGACTCAAAAGATGATATTTGTGTATTTTTCTCCCCTTGATAAATTATCCGACAGGAATCACACTTTTTAAGTAGTTGCTCTTGAATCGCTAAGGGAAAAGTATTTTGTTGGGGGTCAACATCAGTAAAAATTAGCCAGTTTTTAGCGAGGTTAGGGGAGATTTCTGAACTTTGAGCCAGAATAATACTTTGCTGAAATAAAACACTACCTATTTTTTGATCAGGAGAAACAAATTCTACCTGAGAAAACCCCGATTTAAGCAGAATAGATTCCCAAGTCGATGCTGTAATTATAGGATGATTTGGGCGCAAATGATAATCGCTAAAACGCCACCAACCTTGGGTCAGACCAAAGATTAAATCAATCCAGGAAGATTGCTGAGTTAATTCTAACAGTAATAAATGACCGCCTGGACGTAGTAAACTTTGAATATGAGGCAAGGTTTCCTCTTGTAAATTGGCGGTAGAGTGTAAGACATTAGCTGCGATAATCAAGTCATAAGAATGACAGCAAAACCCTTGGGATTTCGGACTTTTTTCAATATCGAGGACTTTGTATTCTAGTCCAGAAAATTCAGCCAAATTATCTCTAGCTTTCTCTAGAAAGAAGGGGGAAACATCAGTGAATGTGTAGGTAATTTGACGAGACTTACAAGCTTTAAGAACCTGTTGGGTTGTAGCTCCAGTTCCCGCGCCAATTTCGAGAATGCGGAGGGAAGCTGAGGGAGCATAACTTGAGAGTAGAAGTTCAACGGTTTTAGAGATACCCAGATTGAGAATTTTTGCCGAAGATGTATTTTTATAAAACTCGCTGGCTCCTCCTTGTCCATCTTGAGAAAATAGGATAGATAAAGGAGATATTTTTCCCGTAATAATGGCTGCTAAATTTGTGGCAACTTGTCGAAATAGATTGAGTTCTATTTGAGCATTAGGATAATGATTGATTAAATCCTCTACCGCTAAATCAGGATTAGAGTGTTCAGGTTCTTTAATAATTTTCCATAGGGTATTTTGCTTTTCTAAAATGCCGACTTTCGCTAATATTTCTAGAACATGATTCCAGAAAGATTTATATTCTTGTTTGAGTTCAGCTTGAATAAAACTTTGATCGGGATCAAGAAAGGTATTCATTTGAAAGAGTTCTAAATCTTTCAGAGCTTTAACTACAAAGTCAGCTGCCAGTTTTTCCATTTCGGAAAAAGCGAGAGAAACTCCGATCAATTCTGAGGAGTGTAATTGGGGTTCTAAGTAAACCTCTAAATCCGTTTTAAGGGTGGTCAGATTTTCTAGCTTACCGTTGGCTAAATCCCAGGGAAGCCAAGCTACTTGATAAAGTAATTTGGCAAAATTAAAGTCCTCTTTTTCTTGATAATAGAGTTTAATCAACTGTTGAACAATGGCGGATATTGTTGGTTTTTCATCTTCAGAATAATGACCTGTTTCTAAGAGGGTTTGCATTAAAGTAGTTTTGTCCTTTTCAGATAACATTTTGACCAGATTAGATTCCCGTGGAACAGTTGCAGATGGGGTTTTTAAAGAAATCCAGTGTTGACGTTTTTGAAAGGGATAAGTAGGTAAAGCACATCGTCTAGGATGATAGTCTTGATCAAAACTAAACCAGTCTATCTTTGCACCGCGAACATAAAGTTTGCCCAGACTTTCTAATAAAACTTGCCAATCAGAAAATCCTGAGCGTAAACTGGGTAGAGTTAGAGGTTCAGATGAAGATAGGGATGATTGAACAATTCCTGAGAGAATAGGTTGAGGTCCAATTTCAATAAAGGTATCACATCCGAGAGATTGTAGGAATAAAGCCCCTTGATGAAATTGTACCGTATTTAGTAAATGTTGAAGCCAATACTCAGGAGTCATAATGCTGTCATCAGCAATTTCTCCTGTTAGGTTAGAGACCAGAGAAATTTGAGGTTGACTGAAAGAAGTCTCTTGAAGAATCGTTTTAAATTCTGCAACCATTGGCTCTACTAAAGGGGAGTGAAAAGCATGGGAAACTTTGAGTTGACGAACTTTCACCCCGGCATTAGTGAAATGGTTACAGAGTTCTTGAATTATGCTTTTTTCTCCAGAAATAACGGTATGTTGTTCCGCATTAATGGCAGCAATAGCGATTTTTATGCCTTGGCTTTGGCACTGCTCAATAACTGAGTTCTTATCGAGAAAAATAGCGGCCATTTCCCCTTGATTTTGGGGTAACTGCCCCATCAAATTGCCTCGATGGGTGACCAGTTTTAAGCCACTTTCAAGATCAAAAACGCCAGCAAAACAAGCAGCAGAATATTCTCCTAAACTATGCCCTAAAATGGCGGCTGGTTGAATTCCCCAAGAATGCCATAATTGAGCGAGAGCAACTTCAATCAGAAATAGTGCCGGTTGGGTATAAGCGGTTTGGTTTAAGGGGTCATCTGTATCAGCAAATACGACGTTTAGCAGGGATTTACCCGTTAGTTTTTGATAGTAGTTTTCCCCTGCGTCTAAAGTTTTTCTAAAGGTGGGTTGAGTCTGATAGAGTTGATGAGCCATCCCTGCATATTGAGAACCTTGTCCTGTAAATAAAAAGGCAATTTTAGGCGGTCTTTTTTCATCAGCTATATCAGGAATAGTTGACTGATAATCTAGTTGCTTGAACTGACGTAATTGTTCAATAAAATCACTGTTTTTATAGCCAGTTAAGGCTAAACGATTCGAGAAATGAACTCGGCCTGTATTTGCCGTAAATACTACATCAGACATATCCTTTTCAGGTTGACTTTCTAAAAAGTCTATGTAGCGACTTACTAAATCTGTTAAAGCCGGTTCGGTTCGAGCGGAAAGGGTGAGCAAATGATAGGGACGTTTGCTCTGATTGTCTTGAGGAATAATGGGAGGAGCTTCTTCTAGAATAACATGAGCATTAACCCCGCCAATACCTAAAGAGTTTACCCCTGCCCGTCGGGGTAATTTTTCGTCCTTGTCTTGCTTAGTAGTCCAAGAAATAGCTTCATTATTAATATAAAAAGGAGTCTGAGAAAAATTAATTTGAGGGTTAGGATTTTGGAAATGTAATGTAGGTGGAATAACTCTATGTTTAAGGGACAAAGTCGCTTTAATTAAACCAGCAATACCGGAAGCAATCTGCATATGTCCGATATTAGTTTTTACTGAACCTAAAGCACATTCTCCCTCATTTGCACCCTGATAAACTTTAGCTAAAGCATCAACTTCAATGGGATCTCCAAGGGGGGTTCCTGTGCCATGAGCTTCCACAAAACTAATTGTATTAGCATCAACACCGGCAAAGGCTAGGGCTTCCGTAGCGGCAGCAATTTGACCCTCTCCACCAGGCGCAGTAAATCCTAATTTTTGTCCACCATCATTATTAATAGCAGAGCCTTTAATAACTGCATAAATATGGTCATGATCGGCTAAAGCATCTGACAATCTTTTGAGCAGAATCACTCCTACTCCACTGCCAAAAATAGTCCCTTTTGCTTCAGCATCAAAGGCGCGACAATGACCATCAGGAGACAAGATCAGTCCTTCTTGATATAAGTAACCAATTTTTTGAGGAGAATTAATTGAAGCAGCTCCAGCTAGAGCCATGTCACTTTCTCCACTAATTAGACTCTGACAAGCGAGATGAACTACAACTAATCCAGTAGAGCAAGCAGTTTGAACATTAACGCTTGGGCCCTGTAAGTTTAGTTTATAAGAAATTCGCGTTGTTAAATAGTCTTTGTCATTAGCTACCATTGTTTGAAACCCTCCCGTTGAATCTAGTGTGAAGGGTTGTAACTCGTCATTACTATCTAATTGACCCCGATTAGGATAACAATTATTTATCAAATAGGTGTTCATACTTGCGCCAGCAAATATACCAATTGATCCTTGATAAGTACTAGGATTATAACCAGCGTTTTCTAAACATTCCCAACTACATTCAAGAAGTAAACGTTGCTGAGGGTCTAGTAATTCTGCCTCTCTATCTGTATAGCCAAAAAATTCGCTGTCAAAGTATTCAACTTGATCGAGAATTGGTCTAGCTCTAACATAATTAGGCTGATTAAAGAGTTCCGGAGACACTCCCGAATCTTGTAATTCTTCTTCCGAAAAGAAAGAGATAGTTTCGATTCCATTTTTTAAATTTTCCCAGAAGGTTGTTAAATTTTTAGCCCCTGGGAATTGCCCCGCCATACCAATAATTGCAATGTCATGGGTTTCATTATGGCGACGGATCCGATTTTCGGCACGTTGACGGCTTTTTTGTGCTATAACTTGAGTGGTATTTGATTCTTCGCTTAAGAAACGGGCTAGGGTGGCAACGGTAGGATTTTTAAACATTTCAGCAAGGGATAGCTGACGGTTAAAAAGTTTTTCAAGTTCATTTTGAACTCGGATTAAGTGTATAGAATGTCCCCCTAGTTCAAAGAAGTTATCCTCTAAACCAACTGAGGTTAACTGTAAAACTTCACTCCAAACTGCTGCTATTTGACGTTCATTTTCTGATTGAGGTAAGGTTTGATTTTTCTGGCGCTCTTTTGCTAAATATTGATCTATTCCTTGGATAAGGCTGGTAAATAATCCCTGTTCAAAATCCTTTTTTAATTTAGATTTTTGAACCTTGCCAATAGAGGTTTTAGGAACTAAATTCCTTTCTAAGGGAATGACATAAGCTGGAGCAATCCCGAACTTTTGGGTCAAATGACTGCGAATTTTTCTAACAACTTTTATCCAGTGTTCAAATTGATCAGATTCTGGGCTAAAAGTAATAATTAATAAGTCAGTTTCTCGACTTTGATCAAAGACGGCAAAGGCGGCTGTATAAGATACTTTAACCCCTTCTAATTCTTCGATTGTTGTTTCAAGTTCATGGGCAAAGTAATTAACACCATTAATTATAATTTCTTGTTTTTCTCGCCCAGTAATAAAGAGTTCCCCATTAAATAAATACCCCAAATCTCCTGTAGTAAACCACCCTTCTTGAAAAACTTCCAGGTTGAGTTCAGTATTATTGTAATATCCTTTAGTAACAGAATTACCTTGAATTTGAAGCTTTCCAATTTCTCTTTCAGGTAAAGGATTATTTTCCTGATCGACTATCCGGATAGTTGCTCCAGGAATCGGCTTTCCTAGAGAGACAAAACTATTTTCTTCGGTGAGTTCATTTTTACTTAAACCGGCTGACCAAGTAATCCCAGAACAGGATTCAGTCATGCCAAAAGCTGGTTTAATCGCTCTCTCCCGTAGTTGATGTTTTTCAAGAATTTCTAAGAATAGGCGAATCGTTTTTACTGAAACTTGCTCGCCAGCATTCACTAAAAATTTCATTGAGGAGAGGTTATAAGAGGCGTGCTTAAGTTCTTCGGCCTGTTGATTAATTAAAGAAAATGCAAAGTTAGGGGACCAAGAAATGCTTACTTGATGCTTTTGAATGAGGTCTAACCATTGGAGAGGTTGGCGTAGGACTAATTCCATCGGAACATGAATTTGATGACAAGCCAAATCTACCGCCATAATTCCTAAAAATACGATAGCTCCTACATGATCTAAGGGCATCCAATTAAGGGTAACTTCTTGTTGGGTAAAGTGGTTCATTGCCACTGTACCAGCAGTCATGGACAGAATATTATGATGAGTTAATATTACTCCCTTGGGCATACCTGTACTACCCGAAGTAAAGAGTAATAAGGCTGGATATTGTGCATCAAGAATCGGCAATTGATGGACTTTAGAGGTGGCTTTTCTGAGTTCATTAACTGAGATAACTTGCCACCCTTCTAGATGAGAGTAAGTTCCTAATTTTTCAATTTCAGTAATTAGTTCACTGTCGGATAATATCAAAGGATTGTCTAAAATTTTCCAAACATTCTCTAGTTTTTTGACGGCAGAATTTTCCAGATCATAGCTAGGAGCAACGGTCAAAGGAACTGGAATAATTCCCCCTAAAAAACAAGCCCAGAGTGCGGGAATAAAGTCTTGATTTTTGGCAATTTGTAGGATAACTTTATGCCCTAATTTTATTCCTTTTTGTTCCAGTCCATTTAAAATAACCAGAGCATCTTGATATAAGTCTTGATAACTCTGAAAATATTCAGTTGCGTCATTTTTAATATAAGTAATTCCATGATTATTATGTTGAGTGGCACTTTCTAAGACTTCTGACAGAGTCCGCCAATTATCTTCCAATTGTCCTCCAAAACTGATTGAATGCTTAGACACTTTTTTTACACCTCTTGATCAAAAATAGAACCAATTTCCAAAACCCTATGAATCAGTATATCGCTACGCGCAAGTTAAAAGTCAGAAGTGGCCAATTCAAGTTTGAATTGTACCTCCTAGGGGTGCGATGGTCAAGGGCTTTTTGGGTTTGAAGGTTGATGGCAGTCGGTCACTAGATCTACCTGAGCTTGTTTGATGATTAACTGAGAAAAGTTTTGAGCGATGGTACTTAAAGGATCGATCGCTTTAATGGAGTCAATTCCTTTGAGTTTGAGAGATTTTGTTAAGAGATGAAATTCGGTACACCCAGAAATATAGGAGCGAGTGTTATATTTCTCTAATAATGCTTCTATATCCCTAAGAATACTTAACGGATCGTGTCCTCTTTTTAGCACTTTATAGATCATTTCATGAATCAACTTTTGATCACTTTCTGAGAGAGAAATAATCAGATCTGCGGTGGTGCAGCCTTCATGAAATAATTTTTTCTGGTAAGTCCCTGTACTAGCAAGTAAAAGGGTAGGTTCATTATATTCTTGGAGTTCTTGATCCGCTATTTTAATTAAGGAAATAAGTTTATCCGTTAGATTTTCGGGAATCTGAGGTAGAGCATAATGAGCCGTACAACAGCCAATGACTATGCAATCAGCCAGTTTATTGAGATGTTCCAAATTGACTTGGATAAAATCAATAAATTCTCTTTCTTTTCCACTATCAATAGAACCTGTGCGATCAGGTGCAGAGGGAAAAGAAAAAACGATGACATTAGGGGCTTCTTGTTCCTTATCAATAAAAGGGTTATATTCATAAATCGACTTAAGAAATTCGGCGGTAACCACTGGTCCCATACCCCCTAAAATGCCAAGAATCGGTAGTTTTGTCTTCATTAAAATCTCCTGCTCGTATAATTGCTGTTGACTAAAAATTAAAGTCTTCTGCGAACAGATACTGCTCCTCTTGAATCAGATTTTCTGAGGAAGCTAAGGATAAGTTTATCAAAGGTTCATGGGCAAATTTTAAAACTTGCTCTAGCCAATTTTTTAACAAATCTATGATCAATAAAATTCGCTCATGGATAAATATATCTGTGTTGTAGATTAGCTTGAGATAAAGTTCTTCTTCCTCAACAAAGATAAATTCTAAATCAAATTTAGCGGTAATCATTTTTGGGTCAATGGAGTTAACTGTAATTCCGTTCAAGGCGAGATCTACATTTTGATTATTTTGCAGGACAATTGCAACATCAAAGAGAGCATTCCGGCTAGGATCTCGTTGTAAATTCAAATCAGATACGATCTGATCAAAGGGATAGTCTTGATTATCATAAGCCTCTAAAGTGGTTGTTTTTACTTTGCTAAGGACATCCGTAAAACTGTCGTGATCTGCTATCTGATCCCGCAGGACTAGAGTGTTAACATAAAATCCGATTTGCTCTTCTAAATCAGGATGATTTCTGCCGGCGATAGCAGAGCCTATTGTAATTTCATTTTGCTCAGTATAACGGAATAGAAAACTCTTAACCAAACTAACTAAACCCATAAATAAACTGGCTTCTTGTGCTTTAATTAACTTCTCAAAAGTATCGATCAATTCGGGTTCAGGTTGCCATGTAATTGTATTTCCTTGAAAACTTTTAACAGGTGGGCGCGGATAATCAACAGGTAAGTTAAGACGCACAGGGACAGGAGTTAATTTAGCTAACCAGTAATCCCGTTGACCTTGAAGTTTCGAGGTTTCTAATTGACTTTCTTGCCAAGAAGTATAGTCTTTATAATGAATTCTGAGAGGGGGCATTAATTGGTAATTTTCTTGTCCATAGGCGTGATAATGGGTGAGGAAATCTTTAATTAAAACCCCTGCTGACCAACCATCAGAAATGATATGGTGCATATTAAACAAGACGATGTAATTCTCTTGGCTTAGTTTAAGTAAGTTAACTTTAAGTAACGGTCCGACTTCTAAATCAAAAGTCGTTTTGGCATTATGGGCAATCGCTTCTTCGATCAAGTTTTCTTGTTCTGTCCTAACATAAGCTGTCAGGTCTATTTGTTTAATGACAAAGTTCATTTGATTATGGACAACTTGACGGGGTTGATTATTGATTAAAGTAAAGGTTGTCCGCAAAATTTCATGGCGTTGAATTAACTGTTGAAAGGCATTTTCAAAAGCATCAATATTAAGATTGCCCTTGAATTGATAAGCACTGGGCATTCCGTAAGCATTATGATTGTGATCTAGAAATTCTAAAGCCCAAAGACGACGCTGACCATGAGACATCGGATAGGATTTTTGGGGGGGAATTGCCGCAATGGGTTCTTGATAATTGTATTGAGTCTGGGAGATTAAAGTCGCCAATCCAGCAATGGTTGGAACTTTAAAGAAGTCAGCCAATTTTACGGATACATTTAGTTCTTTATGAACCCGGGTTACAACCCTTGATAAGAGTAGAGAATGACCGCCAATTTCAAAGAAGTTATCAAAAATACCGATAGGATATTTAGAGAGAATTTTTTCCCAGATGCTAACGAGATTGGATTCTAAATAATTCCGGGGTGCAACATAATTAGAATTAACCAGAGATTTACCGGTTTCTCTGAGTTCTCTCAGGGAGTGCAGGTCAAGTTTCCCATGTCGAGTTAAGGGGAATTGCTTTAAAAAAATAAAGTAACTCGGAATCATATAAACTGGTAAAAATTTGGCAAGAAATTCTCGAATCTCAGCAATTTCCAGAGTTTTGTCTGTTTGACAGTAAGCAGATAATTGAGTTTGATTATTAACTTGAACGGGTAAAACAATCGCTCTTTCAATGGGAGCATAACGAGTCAATTGATATTCAATTTCTCCGGGATCAATTCGATAACCATTGACCTTAACTTGATTATCTTTTCGTCCCATAAACTCAATGATACCGGGAGCAGTTTGCTTGCCTAAATCGCCGGTTCTAAAGAGAGTTTTTGTCTCATCAAGAAAGCTAGGTTTAAATTTTTCTTGAGTCATTTCGGGTTGGTTATGATAACCCGATGCTAGGGCGGCACCTTCTACACAAATTTCGCCGATTACATGGAGGGGAACGGGATTATTAAATTCATCAAGAACCCCTAAGCGATTGTTATGGAAAACTTGACCGAGGGGGATTTCGCTGTCTAAGTTTTCCGTGATTTCATACTGGGATACTCCTACACAAGTTTCTGTAGATCCGTAGACATTGCTAACAATTTCTGCTGGAAAACGTTTCCGTAAAGCTAAGGCAGTTTCCCGATCTAATTTTTCCCCTCCTACCGAGATATATTTTAAGCTGGAAATGGTTTCTTCTGGTTCAAGTAGCCCGAAGATTTCTCGATAGATAGATGGGGTGGTGTGTAGGGCATTAATTTGATTTTCCTGTAAGAAAGAAACCAAATGTCCTATATATTTTATTTCGTACATATATAGGGATGCACCTATGGTTAAGGGGAGAAAAATATTACGAATAGATGGATCATGAGTAACAGCAGCTGTGAAAATATAGCGCCATTCAGGATGTTTATCTAAATCAAAGGTAAGTCGTAAGCTTTGAATAACATTCAAAATTGAGATGTGACGGCCCATGACTCCTTTAGGATTACCAGTTGAGCCTGAAGTGTAGAAAATATAGGCGGTTTGGCTAGAGTTGCGGAATATTTTAGGCTCATTTTTGTCATATTTTTCAACAATAGGATCGATTTTATCTAAGCAAATTTTCTCTATTTTTTCAGGTAACTTAGAGATAAAATTACTCTCCGTTAGGCAAACATGACAGCCACTATCTTTTAAAATAAACTCAATGCGACTGTTAGGATATTGAGAGTCTATAGGAACGTAAGTCGCTCCAGTTTTAAAGGTAGCCAGAATCCCGATGATTAAGTTGTGATCACGCTGGAGCATCACCCCAATCACTTTTCCTACACCTAGCTGATATTCCTGCTGTAAATAATGAGTAAGACGATTGACTTTTTCATTTAATTCTTGATAGCTAAGGCTAATTTTTACCGCAATTAAGGCGGGAGCATTAGGGGTTAATTTAACTTGAGCTACAAAGTCATCAATGATGGTGGATTTTTCAGGGAGTTTGCGAGTTTTTCCCGTTAATTGTCTGAGTAACTGCTCTTGTTGGACCGAGGTTAATAAAGGTAACTGATAAAGAAGATTATTAGCATCGTCAATGATTCCCCTCAGCAAAATTTCAAAGCTTTCAATAAATTGTTTAATTGTCTCTTTTTTAAAGAGTTCTGTATTGTAATTGCAGTAAATAATGAGGTTATCATTAAGTTCAATTAAGTTAAATCCTAGATCAAAAGGGGTGTAACCAATCGGTTCCGGTGGCAAGGATACTTTTAAGTCTTTAAACTCAGGCAGAGTTAAACTAGGATCCATGTTAAAAGATACCGAAATGAGAGGGGAACGAGAAAAATCTCTAGGTAATTGTAAAGCTGCTAATAAATCCTCTAAAGTATAACTCTGATGGCGAAAAGCGTCTATCAGGGTTTGTTTAGTATGTTGTAAATGTTCAATAAAAGAGGTGGTAGCATCGACTTGTATCCGCAGGGGTAAAAATTGAGAACAAAAGCCTACTAAGTTGTCACTGCCTTCTATTTGTCGCCCAGAAATAGGAATACCAATGACTAAATCTTTATGGCCAGAAATTCGACGCAAAAAAGCAGTATAAGCGGCGAACATCGTCATAAATAATGTAGCTTTATTTTTGCGTCCTACTTTCTGCAAATTTTGCCCAACTTCAGAAGGAATGACTTGACTTTCTTGTCCACCAGTGTAGGTTTTAACGGCGGGACGGGGAAAGTCGGTGGGAAGCTCAAAGGTTGGCAGATCTTCCTGATAGGTTTTCAACCAAAAATCCCGATGCTCTAACATTTGTGGACTTTGCGTCTCTTGCGCTCGCAAAGTTAAATATTGCCGAAACTGCATCGGTGGTTTGAGAACCTCTTTAGTTGTGTTATTTGAGGATGAATAAAATTGACCAATTTCCTGCAAAATTAATCCTAGTGACCAACCATCTGCCACAATATGATGAGTTTTTAAAGATAGCAGATAATGGTCAGGTTTTAAGCGCATTAAAATCACAGCAAATAAGGGGGCAATCGACAAGTCAAAGGGTTTTTGGGAAAACTGAGATCGTAACGCTAAGGCCGTCGCTTCGGGATTATCTTCATCCTTCAAATCAATTAGTTTTAATTTAATGTTAACTTCATTGACAACTTCCTGTAATTCTCCTTGTTCTATAATTTGGGTTCGCAAAGCTTCATGGCGATTAATAACTTGATTAATCGTTTTTTCTAAAATGTAAACATCTAAAGAACCTCGTAATTCTAGGGATGTTGTGACGTTATAGGATGCTGAAGCATTACGGTCTAATTCAGCTAATAACCAAAGCTGACGTTGAGCTTCACTGGTGGGAAAGGATTGATTTAAAGATGGTAAATGTCCCCTACCATCTTCATCTTCAGAGAGCGGCTTTTTTTCTTCTTTCTTGACTTGGGGGCGTTTAGCATTAGCAAAAAAACCGGCTTGCTGCAATTCCGTAATCGCTTCTTTGACAGCTACTATAACTTTGTCTATATCTTCATTAGTATGGCAGGTGGAGAGAAAACAAACTCGTTTTTCCCATGTGTAGATCCCTTTGAGATTTAATAGATAATAAAAGAGGGGTAATTCGATGGGTTGTAAGAAGATACTATAAGCTCCAAAAGGTTCAAAGCGGAATAAAGAGCCAAAATTAACAACCCGAATCGGAATGCCTATTTCTTGAAAAAACTGATTGACTTCGGTGGCTAATCGATGAGTTAATTGATTCACTTTTTCTTGAATCGTTGGACTGTTTTCCCGAAGATGTAACAGCACAGCACGACAAGCAGCAAGGGCTAAAGGATGACGACAAAAAGTTCCCCCAAAAGCGGTTAACTCGGTTTGGGGATGAGAGTCATCTCCGTACTGCCAGAAACCGCCGTCAACGGTATCTAAGAAATCTGCTTTACCGCAGATCATACTAATTGGTAAACCTCCTCCAATGGCCTTACCATAAATGACTATATCGGCTTCAACATTGAACCATTCTTGCGCTCCTCCCGGAGCAATCCGAAAGCCGGTAATAATTTCATCAAAAATGAGTGTGATTCCTTTTTTATGGGTTATTTGTCGTAGTTTTTGCAGAAATTCTTGAGGCTGTAAATCGGGTTTGCGACTTTGAACTGGTTCGACTAATACGGCGGCTAAATCATCAGCATGAGTAGCAATAATATCGAGGCTTTCTTCAACTCCATAACTCAAGACTATTACGTCTTCAACCATTCCTAAAGGGGTGCCTAGACTTAAAGGTTGAGCAGTGGTTTTATCTTCTCCTACTCGTGCTAAGATGCCGTCAAAAGTTCCATGATAGGAGCCGGCAAACATAACGATTTTTTGACGTTTTGTACGGGAGCGAGCAATGCGAACAGCCGCCATAATCGCCTCGGTTCCCGTATTACTAAAAGCGACTCTTTCGACTCGGCCCATTTCACTAATTAAAGCGGCGGTTTCGGCGGCCAGATTTGACTGCATTCCTAAACCTATTCCTCGATTTATTTGTTCTTGAACCGCTTCAATGACAAAATCAGGACTATGCCCAAAAAAGTTAACCCCAAACCCCATGGCTAAGTCAATGTAATTATTGCCATCAATGTCCTTAAAATAAGCCCCTTGAGCGGATTCTGAAACAATGGGATATTGAAATTCTTTTAAGGCCATGCGGAAGTCAATGGTCGGTTTAACATCTACCATTGTCTTACGGCTATTTTGTGAATAGGCTTTTGATTTGGCGGTTTTCTGGTTATAAATACCCTGTAAATTTTGAATAAAGGCTTGTTGTTGTTCGGTTAAGGATTTGTTCTCAGTCAGCTTTAAGGCTAAGGGGTTTAAATTGGGAGAACTAGGTTTCTCAGGAGATTTGGGCTTCTCTTGAGAAACCGGCGGGTAAGTTTCTATTTTAGAGCTTTGGGCAGGAATGATTTGAGTCTGATTCGTTAATATTTCGGGGGCTATACTGGGGGAGACGGGGGCAGTTTGAAGAACTTCTAATTGCTTGATAATGGTTTTTTCATGGAGGTCTTTTAGGTCTTTTAAAGATTGTAATTGAGCCATCATTAAGGCTTCTTTACCAGAGCTTTCACCAGAGACAGTGAGCTTAGGCATTGCAGGAATTGAGAGGGGTTCATCTGGCACACAAGCAAGAATTAATTCTTGTCCATTGTTAATGGGAATATTGTTTTGTTTAGAGAAACTATTCGCCGTAGCAAACCCACAACTTTTTAAAACGGAACACCAATTTTCACCCCTTAATAAGGGAGTATCTGAGCGTAATTGTTGATCCTGAAAGCGCCACCATCCGGGGGTTAATCCAAAGGTTAAATTCAGCCATGAGTTATTTTCTACGGTTTCGAGGAGAACTAAGTAACCGCCGGGGCGCAGAAGTTCCCGAATATGGGTTAGAGTTTCTGTAATATTTCGGGTTGCATGAAGGACGTTAGCGGCCACAACAATATGATAAGTATGGGCAGGTATCCCCTGAGAAATGGGGGACTTTTCAATGTCTAGTTGATGAAAGTTTAGGTTATATTTTTTCTGAAATTTTTGCCTAGCTTGATGCAGTAAGAAGGGAGAAACTTCGCTAAAAGAATAAGTGACATGATCGAGGTTTAAGTGGTTAAGAATTGCTTCTGAAGTGGCACCAGTTCCTCCTCCTATTTCGAGAATTCGATAGGGGCGATCACTATTAGAAAAGTTCTTTAAAATCTGGTTAATAGCTTGGGCAACTCGTTGATTCATCAATCGAGATACGGGAGAGTTGCCATAGATACTTTCTGCATGAGCAACGGAACCTTCTGGGAAAATTAATGTCAAGGGATCTGTATTTCCCTTAAGAACTTCTGCTAAATTTTCGCCGCAGCGTTGCAACATTTCTAATTCAGGTTTTGCAGACGGACAAATTTTTTCTAGCTTTTGTAGGGCTTGGGGTAAGGAAAAATACTCAGGCAAGTTTTTGACAGTCCAAACATTCCCTTGATTTTGAAGAATATTAGCTTGCTCTAAATCCTGCAAATAACGATTGAGCAAAATGTGATATTTAGGAGCAATAGGTAAGGTTTGTCTTAGGGTTTCTATTGTCCATTGTTCTCCCTGATTAAGTTTTTTCCCTAAGGACTCTAAAGCCTTGATGATATAGGCTGTAGCGATGGGTTGCAATTGATTAATGACTTGCAGATAATTGCTTAATTCTGTCTCGTCATCGATAACTTTAGTTGTTATTTTTGAAGTATTTTCTAAGGGTTTTTCTTTTACAAATTGGCCGAGGTATTCGGAGATATCAACAAGAGTTTGTAAATCGGTAAAGAGTTGATCTATTTTCACTTTGACTTGAAATTTTTCTTCAATTTTGCGAGAAAAGTCAGTCAAGATAATTGAGTCTGCTCCTAAGTTTAGTAATGTCTCATCCTCCGGCAGATCGTTCTCATCTTCTTTCAGAAGTAAAGCCAGAATTGATTTTAATTGATTACGGATTTCCTGTTGATGCTTTTGCATATTAAAAACTGTGGTTTCGGTAAGGTTAGAAGTTTGTGAGTCTAGGAATATTTTGTCAATGCTCTGATTTTCTGTTCGAGGATTAGGCTGAAATTGGAAAGGTTTTCTTTGAAAGGGATAGTTCGGCAATCTGACTTTTTTATAGCCATAATTCTGATTGAATTGTTCTGGGTTGAAAGGCAGGCCATTGAGGTAGAGTTGTCCCAAGGCTGAAAGAATTGTATGCCAGTTATCTAAGCCACGATTGAGAGAACTTAACCAGATGACCTCATCTTTATAACGACGACCTTGTTCTGCCAGTATTGGTCTTGGTCCCACTTCTAAAAATAGGTTATATCCCTTGTTGAAAGCGGTTATCAAACTCGACAAAAATCTTACTGGTTCTCGGCATTGTTTGCTCCAATAAGTGGCATCTGGTGCATTTTCTAAAACCTCTCCATCAAGTCCTGAAAGTAAGAGAATTTGGGGTCGTTGATAAGAAATTTGACGAGCCTCTTTTTCAAATTCTTTTAAAATTGGCTCCATTAAAGGGGAATGAAAAGCCTGAGTAACGGGGAGATATTGAGCGGGAATTTTTTGCTTTTTGCAGGTGCTAATAACTTCCTCAAGGCTGGCACTTTCTCCAGCAATAACAATCTGTTGAGGGTGATTAATGGCAGCTATTGAAACCGTTTCATTATAATTTTTAATTAGGGAACTTACTGTCTCTTCATCAGCAAAAATTGAAGCCATTTTCCCGGAGGTTGTGGTTTGCATTAATTGCCCCCGTTTGACAATTAAGGCGAGTCCAGCTTCTAAGCTAAATACTCCTGCGATACAAGCTGCTACATATTCTCCCACACTATGGCCAATCAGTAAACTGGGGGTAATTCCCCAAGATTTCCATAGCATTGTTAGGGAATATTCTAGGGCGAATATAGCCGGTTGAGCGTAAGCGGTTTGATTGAGTAAATCGGTCTGTTCACCAAATAATATTTCAGTTAAAGGATGGTCTAAATACTTCGCTAATATTTCGGCACATTGATCAATATATTGACGAAATGTTGGCTGAGTTTGATAGAGTTGATGCCCCATGCCGGGATAACAAGCCCCTTGCCCTGTAAAAAGAAAAACAATTTTAGGGGATTTTTCTGATGTAAAACGTTGATAAAAAGTCAAATCATCAAGTGGGTTTTCTTCAGCAAAAGCGGCTAATCTTTGTTGTAATTCTGGACAAGTATCGCCAACAATGGCTAAACGTTCAGGTAAATCTATCCTTCCGACAGCTGCACTATAACAAATATCTCCAATTTCAGGATGAGATTCTAGGAGGGTATGAAAACGTTTAGCTAATTCTTTTAAAGCGGTTTTGTTGTGGGCTGAAAGAGTTAAGAGATGACTAGGAATTTGTTGTTGAATTTCTGAGATTTTGCTGACGGGTGCTTGTTGAACAATGACATGGGCATTTGTGCCAGAAAACCCGAAAGAACTTACCCCAGCTATGGGTACTTTATTGTTATTCGGCCAAGGTATATTTTGAGTAGGAATTTTAATAGGATGGTCTTCCCAATCAACCAGAGGATTAGGGCTTTGGAAATGAAGATGGGGAGGGATTTTACCCTGTTGAAGAATCAGAATCGTTTTAATTATTCCCGCCATGCCAGCAGCGGCTTCAAGGTGGCCGATATTGGTTTTCACTGAGGCGACATAAAGAGGGTCGGAGCGCTTTCCATAAACTGAGGCAATGGCATTCAATTCGATGGGATCTCCTAAAGAAGTACCTGTGCCATGAGCTTCTATGTAGCTGACATCTTCAGGGACTATTCTGGCATCAGCTAGAGCTTGACGGAGCAATTCTTGCTGGGCGGGTCCACTGGGTACGGTTAAACCTGCAGCAGCGCCATTATGATTCACCGCCGAACCTCGCAACAGGGCAAGAATTTGATCCCCGTTTTTCTGGGCTTCTGATAAAGTTTTTAAAATTAAAACCCCACAGCCTTCCCCTCGCACATATCCATTGGCAGAGGCATCGAAAGTCTTGCAACGCCCATCGGGGGACATCATTCCCGACTGAGAAAGAGTAATCGTAATTGCGGGTTCTAAAATGAGGTTTACCCCACCCACTAAAGCGAGTTCACATTCACGATTTCTCAGGCTACGAATCCCCTGATGGACGGCTACTAATGAGGAGGCACAGGCTGCATCAATCGAGAGACAAGGACCGTGAAGATTGAGAAAATAAGATAGCCTGCCAGCGGCTGCGCTTAGAGCATTGCCGGTGCCAAAAAAAGAGTCAATTTGATCATAGTTTGTGCCGTAAACCTTCAGGGCATGGTCAATGCTAGTAATCCCCACAAATACCCCTACCTTATTATCGGCTAAATTTTTCAGAGGTAAATTGGCATTTTCTAAGGCTTCCCAAGCAACTTCTAAGAGTAACCTTTGTTGAGGATCCATGGAGGCGGCTTCTCTTGCTGAGATCGAAAAGAAACGGGCATCAAATTCTGTGATATTCTCTTGAAGAAATCCCCCATAAGCGGTGTTCATTTTTCCTAAAGTTGGTTCTTGAGAATACAGTTTTGATATATCCCAACGGCTTTTAGGAACTTCTACTATCGCATCAAGTCCAGCTTGACAAAAACTCCAATACTTTTCTGGGGAATTAATACCTCCAGGAAAACGACAAGCCATTCCGACCACCGCAATGGATTCACTTTGTCTCGTCTCTAATTCATGGATACGAGCCTGCATTACCTCCATTTTGCTTAAGGTCGTTGCCATTAATTTTTTGTAATCTATACTCTCAACCATGCCCCATTCTCGATAATTTCTAAGTTTATCCGCCGTTAAACATAAATTAAGATGCTGCTATCAGTGAATATAAACAAAAGTTTAACCCCACAGAGTTAAGCTTACTCATGTTCATCTACTTAGCCTACCACATCTCATGCCTTTTGAAACATTATTTTTAAAATTTAACCTCCATATTGATCAAGCTCCGTTAATTTTTGATTAAGTAATCTTGCCAGTTCGTCTTCACTGAGGCTGTCATAGGGACTATGATTGTCAGGAATTGGATTTATTTTAATCTCAAAATCGAGATGATTGGCTAGAATTTGTTCCCGTAAGTAGGTACTTAAGCTGAGAAGATTAGGATAATCGAAAATGATCGAAGATGGCAATTTACACCCTAAATCTGTTTCTAAGCGATTTTTAAATTCTATGACCATTAGAGAGTTTAAACCTAAGTCTAAGAATGATGTTTGTTGAGGAATAACTTTGTTCCCATTTAACCCAGTCACTTCTCTTAATATTTTCTCCAGTCCTTCTACTAAAGCGTTTATTCGTTCGTCTATAGAGACAGATTTTAATCGTTCTAATAGTTTTGCTGGACTTGTTTGTTTTTGATTTTTTAGGGTTAATACCTCGCTAAAGAAGGGTTGATTAATATTGAAAGTTTGGTTAAAAATCGACCAATTAATATCGAGAACTATCCCTTGGGTAATATCATCTAAAATTACCTGATTGAGATATTGAAACGCTTGCTCAGAAGGCATCATCTGCAAACCCCAATTAGCGAAACGTTGTTGATCAATTTGGTTGCCCGTCTCCCAAGCTCCCCAATTAATACTAATACCAGGTAATCCTAAACTTTGCCGTTGCTGCATTAGAGCATCCATGAAAGCATTAGCCGCAGCATAATTACTTTGACCCGGTGAACCAAGGATGACAGCCGCAGAAGAAAAGCTCACAAAAAAGTCTAAAGATAGAGAGCGAGTATAACGATCTAATAATAAAGTTCCTGCTACTTTTGGAATCATTACCTTTTGATATTTTTGCCAACTTTGATTACTGATCAGCCCATCTTCTAAGACCGCTGCTGCGTGAATTATTCCTCGTAAGACGGGCAAGTCTGCCCCAAAACGAGAGAATAAATTTTTCATATCTGTGGGGGAAGTAATATCAGCTTCAATCAAGGTTACTTTTGTTCCTTTCTCCACTAATGGGGCTATCAATTCTGTTGAAGATTTAACATGGCGACTACACAAAACTAAGTGACTTGCTCCCATTTCTGATAACCATTGAGCCACTAATCCGCCCAGTTTTCCTCCCCCTCCCGTGATTAAATAAACCCCTGACTGATTAATAAAATGTCGTTTTTCTGAGCTAGGAAGAGATGCAGAAACTAACCTGGCTGCGTAGCGGTTTCCTTGACGTAAAGCCAAACGGAATTCATGGGGGAAACACTTTAATTCATTGAATAAAAGTTCAGCTTCATCAGCTTCTTTATGGATTGGTAAATCTAAACAAACACAACCCATTTTAGGATACTCTTGATTAATGACTGCTCCTAATCCCCATAAATGGGACTGTTGAGGATATAAAGCCGTATCATTGATAATTTTATTAGCCCCACGAGTAATCAGCCATAAATGAGGTAATTTCTCCCAGTTATTAGTGAGGGTTTGCACTAAATTTAAGACGGCATGAGAACTCTGATATACTGTATCAAGCACGTCTTCAGCTTCTGAAGATTCCCAAGAAAAAACAACGCCAGTCGGAAATTCTCCCGATGGATAAGCTTCTTGATAGAGACGCTGAAAATCAGATTTCTGAGCCGGATTGATGACAAAAGAATCTTGAGAATTACATTGATAATTCTGTCCCATTTCTACAGTAATTACTTTTTCTCCTGCCCTTTTATATAAATTAATTAGGGAATTTAAGTCTGTTTCTGGACGAACCAAGACTAACCAAGAATTTTGAGAATTGACGGCAACAGTTGGCATTGATGGAAGTTTTTTCCATTCCACTTTATAAAAGCAATCGTTCGACTTTTCTTGCCATAAACTCTGTAAAATAGCCGGATTTATGCGCCGTGCTGTTAAGTCAGTAAAGCGAGCGCAAAGCTGTCCTTGTTCATCATAAATATTAACATTTACTCTCATTTCACCATTAGTATCTGAGATGACCTGAACTTCCGTCCAAACTTGCGAAGTTGGATTTAGGAATATTTCCAAGGAAGAGAATCCATAAGGTAGATGCAATTCTTGACCATGAATTTCGGGGAAAGCTGCCCCAATACTTTGTAAGCAAGCATCCAAAAGAACTGGATGAAAATGATAACGCCGATCCGCTAAACTAGGGTTAATACTAATTTTAGCTTGAGAGCCTTTTTTGAAAGAATATAACTCTTGAATCGCTTGGA
Source organism: Microcystis sp. M109S1 (assembly GCF_020247025.1). Classification (NCBI taxonomy): domain Bacteria; kingdom Bacillati; phylum Cyanobacteriota; class Cyanophyceae; order Chroococcales; family Microcystaceae; genus Microcystis; species Microcystis sp. M109S1. Next base: position 39,427 of record NZ_JADBRW010000050.1, on the reverse strand, counting down.
ACTGCTCCCCATACCTGATCCCCATCTGCTGATAAAGTTCATAGAATTCACGAATAGAAATCGATTTTTTAGGGGTTTCTCTTTCTAATTTAGTTTGGGTTAATTCTGAGGCAGCCAAGCTTTGTATATCCTTAGGTTTGACTTCACCTGTAACATGAAGAACCCATTTTTCTTGTGCAGAATCACTGCTAAATATCTCAAAAGTATAAATCAGTTGAGATGATTTTTTAGGTCTAAAAATTATTTGGACTATTAAGGGAGTTGGAGATAAGAGTAATCCCTGATGAATAGAGACATTTTGAAGGGTGACAAAATGCCCATTAAATATTTTCTGACTTGCGGCTAAAATAGCTTCAATAAAACCAGTAGCTGGAAATACAATGTTATCAAATACCTGATGTTCTTCTAAATAACTAGGGTTAAGATAACTCACCTCACCTTCAAAGATCATGTCTCCCGTTGCTAACTTTTTAAAATCTTTAATAAAAGGATGTAACTGAGTCTTGATTTGCCCTAGAGAAAATTCCGAATTAGATAGCCAATACCGTTCTCTTTGAAAGGGATAAGTCGGTAAAATAATCCGCTTACCTTGTTTAAATACTGTAGTCCAGTCTACAGAATAACCATTAACAAAAAGTGTCGCTAAACTTCTATACATTTGTGCCTGTTCATCCTGCCCGGGTACAATACTAGGCAACCATAATAGATCCTGGTTGGCAGAAATAAGGCGAGCCATACTCAGTAATACAGGCTTAGAACCGACTTCTAGAAAACAACGATAACCCTGATCAATTAAAGACTGAAATCCTTGACTAAACTGTACAGTACTACGCAGATGATCTACCCAATAATCAGGAGTTGTAATTTCTGAACCTACAGCTTTCCCTGTCAGATTACTAATAATCGTTAAGCTAGGTTCATGAAAAGAAATTGTTTTTAAGACCTGGGAAAAATCATCAAGAATGGGCTGCATTAAAGGAGAATGAAAAGCATGAGATACCGCTAAACGTTTAGTTTTATGCCCTTGATCAATAAAGTTTTTTTCCAGTTGCTCAACAATCTCTTTAAATCCAGAAATGACGGTAATTGAGCCATTGGCTGAAGCAATATTAACTTGATTTTCATAAGAAGTTAGAGCGTTTGCTACCGTCTCATAATCAGCATAAATAGCGGACATACTGCCATTATGGGGCAATTTTCCCATTAATTTACCCCGTTGAGTCACTAATTTTAAGGCATCTTCTAAAGAAAAGACTCCTGCCCAACAAGCCGCCACATATTCCCCGATACTATGTCCTAAAAGGGCTGAAGGTTGTATTCCCCAAGATTGCCATAATTTGGCAAGTGCATATTCAAGGGAAAAAATCACCGGCTGAGTGATTTGGGTTTCCTCTAATAACTCGCTATTTTGCTCTTGAAAGATTAAATCTAAGAGAGATTTTTCTAAAAGGGGTTCTAGAATTTGAGCACAAAGATCTAATGTTTCCTTGAAAACAACTTCTCGGTTATAAAGGGTTTCTCCCATGCCAGAATATTGAGAGCCTTGTCCAGAAAAGAGGAAAGCTATCTTTGGCGGAGTCTCTGATAAAATCGGTCGGATTAATGAGTCAGAATTTTCACCATCTTGGTAATCAATTAATGCTCGTTGTGCCGTGGTTATTGAGTCTGCTAAAATACAGATTCGTTGCGGAAAAATCCCCCGTCCTGTACTGGCGGTAAAACAAACATCAGCTAAATTGATAGACTCAGTCAAAATATCTTGATAATTTCTCGCTAACTCTTGCAGCGATTTTTCAGAACGAGCCGAAAGGGGTAATAGATAAAAATTATTCTCCGAAGGTTGAGGTAAATCAGCGTCAATTTCCCCAACAATGATATGAGCATTCGTTCCACTAAATCCAAAGGAACTTACTCCAGCAATCCTTGGACGTTCGCTGATATTCCAAGGTTTTCCTTGTACAGGAACTTCAAAAATATGAGAACTCCAATCAAAGCGGTGATTAGGATTTTTAAAGTGAAGATGAGGAGGTATTTTATGGTGTTGTAACGCTAGAACGGTTTTAATTAATCCGGCAATTCCGGCAGCACCTTCTAAATGGCCTAAATTCGTTTTTACTGAACCAATAATTAAAGGCCGATTAGGGGAGCGTTGACCAAAAACGGCGGACATACTTTCTAATTCAATCGGATCACCAAGGGCTGTTCCAGTGCCGTGAGCTTCGATATAATCGATTTGTTCAGGCTTGAGATTAGCACGTTTAAGGGCTTGATATAATAATTTTTCTTGAGCTTGACCATTAGGAACGGTTAGCCCACTACTTGGACCATCATGATTGACGGCTGTGCCATAAATTTTAGCCAAAATTTGGTCTCCATTCTTAACCGCTTGGCTCAATCTTTTCAGAACAACTATTCCACAGCCTTCTCCTCGCACCATGCCATTTGCGCTCTCATCAAAGGTTTTGCAATGTCCATCAGGGGCAAGCATATGGGCGCGACTTTCGATTAAAGAAATAATGGGAGTTAAAATAATATTAACCCCTCCGGCTAAAGCCAGATCGCACTCACCATTAAGTAAGGCATTATAAGCTAAATGAATCGCTACTAATGAGGAGGAACAAGCGGTGTCAATGGTCATTGATGGACCCTGTAAACCAAGGACATAAGAAAGACGACCCGCCGCCATACTAACAGAAGTTCCCGAACCAGTATAAGCATTAATGGCTTGAGGAGAATAACTTAATTGGGCATAATCTTGCGTCATGCAACCGATAAAAACTCCCGTCTGACTGTTGCGTAGTTTTTGGGGATTTTGTCCAGCAGATTCTAAAGCTTGCCAAGTAGTTTCCAAGAGTAAACGCTGCTGAGGATCCATAGCGACAGATTCTCTAGGAATAATGCCAAAAAATTCTCCATCAAATTCCTCAATTTGTTCTAGAAATGCACCGTAAGGAGCGTATATTTTGCCAGGGACATCGGGATTAGGATCATACCATGTTTCCTGATCCCAGCGATCTTGAGGAATTTCTGTTATGGCATCTTTTCCCTGTTCTAAAAGTTCCCAGAAAGATTGTAAATTCTTAGCACCGCCGGGGAATCGACAAGCCATGCCGACAATAACAATAGGATCATCATCGAGTTGTGATTTTTCTGGCTGTTTTTGAGAAATTTCTGCTTTTATTTGAGGGGTAAATACCGGTTGACAATTATCCAGAACTTCTCGCTGTAAATAATTAGCTAAGGCTTCAACATTCGGAAAACGAAAAGTAATCGTCGAAGGGAGAGAACAATTAAAGTCAGTTTGTAACAGATTTCGTAACTCTGTAGAAGTGAGAGAGTCCATCCCCAAATCAAAAAATCCTTGTTGAGGGGAAAAAGTTTCATCATTTGAGTGTCCTAAGACATTAGAAACACGCATAATGATATGATTAGTTAGCCAATTAGGACGCTCTTTTAAGGTTAAATTTTGCCATTGTTTTAAAAACTCAGATGAGGGGGCAGCTTGGGTTTTTCCTTGAGGCAGAAAGTTTTTATAAAAGTTTTGATGAATATAAGGAAATTGTTGCCAGTCAATCTTAATTACACCAGCGCGAATAATCTGATTTAGGAGAATTTTTTCGAGAGCATTAAGGGCTAAATCTGGTTTCATAGCCGCATATCCTTTAGCGGCTAATCTCTCCAAAACATTGCGATCTACTGCTGCACCTATTTCGCTCCAAGGACCCCAATTTATGACCGTTCCGGGTAAATGATGCGCCTGACGATAATAGATAAAAGCGTCTTCAAAGGCATTAGCTGCCGCGGCATTGGCTTGTCCAGCTGAGCCAATTAAAGATACAGCAGAAGTATAACAGACAAAGAATTCTAATGGGTCATTTAGGGTGAGTTGATGAAGCAACCAAGTTCCTTTAACTTTGGGAGCTAAAACATAATTAAAGCGCTCTGGTGTTAGTCTTAATAAGGTTGTATCGTCTAAGGTTCCAGCAATGTGAAAAACGCCCCGCACAGGATATTTAGAACGGCATTCTTCTAAGACAGTGTGCAGTTTTTCAGCATCAGTAATATCAAGTTTTTTGATGGTAATTTCTGCCCCACTAGAGGAGAGATTGGCTAATATTTCAGGGCTAATTCCTTCTGCCCCTCGACGACTACACAAAACTAGATTCCGCGCCCCTTTTTCAATCATCCATCGGGTTGTTGCTAATCCTAACCCCCCTGTGCCTCCTGTGATTAAATAATAGCCATCAGGACTAAAATTGATATTTCCATCTTCAAGTTTTCTCTGCACTAAACGGGGATAAAAACGCTGTTCCCCCCGCAAAGCAACCCGGTTTTCTTGGGGATTACTGTAGATTTCTTGCAGCAGTTTGTCGGCTGAGTTTACTTCATCTGGATCTAGGTCAATTGCCTTGAAATTAAGTTCAGGATGTTCTAAGACTAGGCTGAAGGCTATTCCTAATAAGGATGCTTGAGAGGGAGAGGTCAGGGTTTTAATGGCTTTTGCTGGTACTGCTCCTTGAGTAACTAAAATCAGAGCCGGCGGATTTTCTTGCTGCAATAAGGCTTGTAAGAAAAAGAGAAATCTTTGACAATGAATCTCGACTTGTTGATCCATTTCTCCAGGGATTTTTTCTAAGCCCCAGAAGTACAGTATTTGACGAGTTTCTGAAGTTATCGAGTTTCTCAATATTGATAGGTAATCTTCAGCCATCTCCGGGTTAATATCTTTGGAAAAGACGCAAGAACAACTTATTCCTCTCTGTTGGAATAGAGGGATTAAACCGTTAGCAATTCCTTGACTATCTGCCCAGATTATTTGATGATAGTAAGATTTTGCCGGAAGAGAAGGTAATTGCTCACTGCTTCGACTAATGATGACACTTTGTTTTAATAAATTTCGGGTTTTTGCTTGGCTTGGTTCGATAATATTAATGTCTTCAAATTGATTCTCAATCAGTAAATTTTGCCAATCTTTTGTGCTGATTAACGGATAACCATTCCGCCGCAGATCTTGACTACATAACCACCATCCTTCTGTCAAGCCAAAGGTTAAATCTACCCAACGTCTTGCCCCGGTACTTTCTAAGAGGATTAGTCGTCCCTTAGGAGCGATGAGAGAGCGCACATTTTCAAGGGTTTTTTGAAGGTTGGCTGTGGCATGAAGAACATTAGCGGCGATGATTATGTCAAAACTGCCGGGGAGAAAATCTTGAGTAAAGGGATTTTTTTCAATGTCTAAAGTTTGATATTTAATAAAGGGATAGTTTCTAAAATTTTCCTTGGCTCTTGTTAAGAAACTAGAGGAAATATCGGTGAATACATATTCGATATGTTCTGTCGGTAAGTGAGGTAAAATGCCAGCAGTAACGGCTCCTGTTCCTCCCCCAATTTCGAGAATTCTTAGGGGATAATAGGGGGGTAAATTCTCAATAGCACGGCTGATTGTGGTGGCGACTAACTGATTCATCAATTTAGCTCCGGCAGCTTCCGAATAAATTGCCGCGATCGCTTCTAAATCCCCTTGAGGAAAGAGTAATTCTAATGGCTCAACTTGACGACTCATGACTGCTGCCAAAGCAGAGCCACAACGCTCCATGAGACTAATTTCTGCTGGATAATCGGCAAATTCTTGGCGGAGAATTTTAATTTGCGATGGCGATGAAGGTGCTTCTAATTCTTTGACGAATAACCAGCCATCTTTTGTCTGATTAACGATTTTTTCTTCAGCTAAAATACTTAAACATCGAGATAATAAAGGTCGGTAAAAATCAACAATTTGACCTTGATTTGCTATCTGTGCTTCGGAATAAGTTTGACCTAATTTTGGCTGCCCATTAAGTTTTGTTAAGGCTTCCCAGATATAGGTTACGCTTAACTTTTCCAAGGCCTCCATTAAGCTCTCATATTGCCCCAATTTTTCCCCTAGTTGTTGTTCTAACTGTGCGGGGTGAATTTGATTTTTAATCACCTGGGGAGCTACTAAAGTGTCTCTACCATTCCCTAATAATTCCTCGCAAGGCATCCATTCTTCTAGATAGATTTGAGGGGGTATTTCTTGGGGGATAATCTCTTGAGATTGAACGGCTTTTAGTTCTAAGTTGATGAGGGATGCCAAGGGTTGACCTTGGGGGGAATAGATATCAATATCAGCGATAATAATGTTAGGGTTAGGGGAGGAGTTTTTCAGTCGAACCGCGCTGATTACCTGCTCATCAGGAGGGTGGAAAAATGCCAATTGCCCAAGGCGAACAGGAACATAAGTTACTGAGGATTCTTCTTTAAATAAAATGGCAGCAATCCCTTGAAAACAAGCGTCTAACATAGCCGGATGAAAATGATATTTTTCCCGCTCTAACCTATCGGTTAATTTGATTTGAGCAAAAGCTGTATTTTCCCCCCGCTTCAGTTGATGAATGAGCCGAAAGTTACTCCCGTAATTTATCCCTGATTTTTGATAAGTTTCATAAAAGGAGTTGATATCGACTTCTTCAGAACAATTTTTGGCGATTTCTTCTAGATGACAATGGGTTAAATTAGTTGATTTCAATTCATCAATTTTTCCACTAACTAATATTTCCCAATTTGGCTCAAGTGCATGGTAAATTTTAAAGCTTTTTTGCTCAATGATTAACTGTAATGTGTCTTCCGTATCTTTTAAAATTAATGCCTTCTTAAATTCAACATTTTCTAAAATAACTTTTTGATTCTCCCCGGCAGCTAAAGCCATTTCTATCAAGGCAGATGCTGGCAATATGGCCTGATCAAAAACCTGATGTTCTCCTAAAAATGCAGGTTTATGTTGACTAATATTGCCTCGATATTGAAGGAGAGCTAAGGGAGAAGGAAAATGATCGCCTAGTAAGGGATGTCCAGAGTAATAATTAGGGTTTTTATAGCTAGAAGACTCTGATTTATTGCCAGAATTTATCCAGTAGCGTTTGCGGACAAAAGGCGAATTAGGTAAACTAATTTTTTGCCCCGGATGTGAGCGATGAAAGGCTTCCCAGTTAATATTAAATCCTCGTACATAGAGTTGACCTAGCACCCTTTGCTCATGCTGATCACTGTGACAATCTTCCCCTAAACTAGATAACCATAGAATTGAATTTACCCCTAACTTTTGACGACCTATATTAATGAGATTGGCACTAATTCCCATTTCTAGGAAGATTTGATATCCCATTTGATGCAAAGTAGAAATTCCCTGGGCGATTTCGTCGGATTTCTGCCTAATCCTTTCCCCTCTATTAACTGAATTTGTGAGAGATTTTTTCACAACTTCACCCTGATAAATTAGGGTAATATCGGGAGAGTTAGAATCGACTTCTGGGGTGCTTTTGAGCAAGGATAAAAGGTCTTCTGAGTTGGGGTTTTGTGGGCTAATTTGAGCGCGTTTCGCCACCAGCTTGACGGTATCTTCAAGAGAAAAAACTCCCGCTTGTTGAGCGGCGAGATATTCCCCTAATCCAGAACCTAAAATCGCAGAAGGAGAAATTCCCCACGATTTCCAGAGTTCACAAAGAGCATATTGATAGGCAAATAATAACGGTTGTACAGACAAAGGAATCAGAGTCTCTAAGGCTTTTTTAGATGACAATAATTCCTGAAGAGAAAATTCTAAATATTTTTTAAACAGATGATCGCACTGCCTAAAAGCATCATGAAATACTGGCTCATTATTGAGCAGGGTTTCAATGATTTCTGGGATTTCTGGACTAATTTCTTGCTCGTCATTGCAGAGAAAAGCAATTTTAGGATTGCTTTGCGCTTCTCCATAAATAATGTCGAAGCTATTATTTTGAAAGTGCTTTTCATCCCCATCGCTCTTGAGAAAAGCCTGAATTCCTTGGCGCAGATTCTCTTGATTAGAAACTAAAAGAGCAAGGCGGTGTTTATGGGGAAAACGACCGGTATTTAAAGATAGAGCAATGTCCTTGACGTTGAGAGCTTTTTTCTGCTCAAGATAATCCACAAATTGAGTCGTAAAAAGACGTAAACGTTCGGGTTCTTTAGCCGAAAAAGTAACGAGAATGGGGGATATTTTCGGTTTTTGGGGTTGCGGTTGAGGCGGTTCGCTTAAAATAACATGAGCGTTGGTTCCCGATGCTCCAAAAGAACTGACTCCAGCCGCTTTGAGCTTGCCATTGTTAACATTCCAAGGACAATTTTGCGTGACGATACTAATCGGTAAGGCATCCCAATTAATATGAGGATTGGGTTTTTTGAGATTTAGATGAGCCGGAATTTCACGGTAGTGTAGCGATAATGCGGTTTTAATTAATCCTGAAATTCCGGCCGCCGCCGCCAGATGACCTAAATTAGTTTTGAGAGAACCGACTAATAACGGGTTAGATTTCCGACGATTGACGCATAATGCCTCGGCTATGGCTTTAATTTCGATGGGATCTCCCAAAGATGTTCCTGTACCGTGAGCTTCAACATAATCGATAGCCTCGGCATCTAAACGAGCATCAGCTAGAGCTTCTCTGATTAATTCTCTCTGCACAGGCCCATTAGGAACGGTAAAGCCGCCACTGGCCCCATCGTTGTTGACTGCGGTCCCCCGAATCACTGCCCAAATGTGATCGCCATCTTGAAGAGCGTCACTGAGTCTTTTTAAGACGATGACTCCGCAACCTTCCCCTATCCCAAACCCATCGGCACTTTCGTCAAAGGTTTTGCATTGGCCATCGGCGGCTAACATCTGATTGCGGCACAAGGCGATGACGACTTCTGGAGTTAAAACTAAGTTCACTCCTCCGACTAAAGCTTGTCTGCATTCTTGGGAACGTAAGGAACGGCAAGCCAGATGAACAGCGACTAAGGAAGAAGAACAAGCGGTATCTACTGCCAAACTCGGACCATTAAGATTTAAAAGGTAAGAAATACGCCCAGCTGCCGCATTAGTATGATTACCCGAAATATGATAGGCTCCGATGGCATTATAGTCCTCATTTGAGGTAAGAATACGGGCATAGTCATTGTTAGTAATCCCGATAAAAACCCCTGTTTTTCCCCTTCTAGCCGTCGTTGTTGCCATTCCTGCATTTTCCAAAGCTTCATAGGCTACCTCTAAAAGCAACCTTTGCTGAGGATCCATAGCGACGGCTTCCTTGGGAGCAATTCCGAAAAAATGGGCATCAAACTGGGAGACATCATCGAGAAACCCCCCCTGAGAAACATAGATTTTACCCACTTTATTCCGATCTGAATCATAAAAATCCTGCTGGTTCCAGCGCTCATTAGGTATTTCTCTGAGGTTATTTTTACCCGCTTTGAGGAAAGACCAGAAGGATTCAGGTGTCGCAATATTATGACCGAAACGACAACCTAAACCCACGATAGCTAAGGGTTCGCTTTGTTGAGACTCGAAAGCTTTTAATTTTTCTTTAGCTTCACTAAGAGCTTTAAAAACTCTAGTTTGGATTGATTGCTCGTTTTCGGATAAGTTCTTTTTATCTTGAAAGTCCATAGTGTTAGACTCGACTTGGAAAAGAATAATTATTGCGACTGACGGGGTGACAAGCAGATGGAAAGTGAAACAGGGTGTAGATTGTCGGGGTTAGGGTGTAGGGAAAAAGCTTGAGACTTTCGCCGAAAGATAACGAGGGAATTTGGTTTTTACCAGGTAAGTCGATTAAGTCGATTAATTTGATGGCTTACAGTGAGGAAAATTTCCCCCCACCTCACTTAAATTTCCACCTCGTTGTCACTTCTTCAGCTATTACGACCAGACAGCCAATCATACCTGATCGAGGTAGTAATTGTCAACAGACATCTCCAATAACCTGGTGTGGGGTGTGGCATCCTCAGATCTGATCTGATAGTCTTGCGCTAATCTATCTTTAAATGTCACACTTTCCGCACTTCTTAATATTCAATTAATAATTTTTACTAATTTATTGCTCCCACAGTAGTTTCTACAATGAAGATTTTTCGTCAACACATCTTGGGGAATGTAAAAATATACTTTTGTATATTATGAAGATGTGCGGAATGTCGGTTAATATGCTATGATGTCGAGGCTCAGAACAATTTTGAAGAAGCGACAGAAACCTCGACCTTAGCCCTAGGCGGGTTTCCTGTAGTTCGTATAGCAATAATCCCACTCGTCAGAGACGGGAATTATCGCTTTAAGGGAACTGGGAACGGGTAAGCATTGTACCCCATGACTCTGAATACCGCCATCAACTACTATTTAGGGACAAAGTTAGAACAGCAATGGAAGCACATCTGGTTTCAATAGATTACCAAATTCGGCAACTTCAAGAAATAGATCCAGTAACTACTCTATTTGGTAATGTAAGTCAGAATAAAACTGGGGAGCAAGATAGCGTTATTGAAGTTATCTCTACAGATTTACAGAAAAAAATCAACAGTTTAACGGCAAATAATTCTGTTAATAATTTAGCATTTCATCTGGCTGTTGTCCAGGTTTTAATGTTTAAATATACTGCTCAAGTCGAGTTTGTTACGGCTACAGGAGCCTTGAATACAGAAAAATTAGATAGCCTGATATTTTGCCGATTCAATCAACATAATTTTAGTTCATTTAAAGATTTACTAAGAATCATTCGTAAAGATTTACAAGAAGGATATCGCCATCAAAACTATGCTCTGGATAGTTTGGTCAAAACCTTGGCAGCAAGAGGAGGAGATCTAGAGAATATTTTTGACGTTGCTGTGATCAAAGAAGGCCTGTGCGCCGACATTTCTTCCTTAAATAAATTTCAATTAGTTTTTGCCATAGCAGCGGATGATACTGTTGTTTCTGTCACTTTTATTAAAGATAAATTTCCCAGAGATTTTGTCGAGAGAATGCTAGGACATTACCGTAAAATCTTAGAAACAGTGACGAGTAATCCCGATATAGATTTGTCAGAAATTGATATATTAACGGCAAAAGAACGAGAACAATTGCTGATAGATTGGAATGATACGGCCATTCAATATCCTCAAAAGCAATGGATTCATCAGCTATTTGAAGAGCAAGCCAAACTTTACCCTGAGAGAGTGGCGGTCATTTTTGAAAATCAAGAATTAACTTATCAAGAATTAAATGAAAAAGCCAATCAACTTGGTCATTACCTACAAAAATTAGGAGTAAAACCAGAGGAATTAGTCGGAATTTATCTAGAGCGTTCCTTAGAAATGGTAGTAGGTTTATTGGCTGTTTTGAAGGCCGGAGGAGCTTACGTCCCCTTAGATCCTAATTATCCTCAAGAACGCCTAAGTTATCTATTAGAAGATACTGGGGTAAAAGTGATCATTACTGCGGAATTGCTGCGGGGATTGTTGGGGGAATACCGGGGGATTGTTGTTGCTTTAGATACAGATTGGCCAGCAATTTCTCAAGAAAGTCAGAACAATTGTGACAGTGGCGTAGCGGGGGAAAATTTAGCCTATGTTATTTATACTTCGGGATCCACAGGTAAGCCTAAAGGTGCGATGAATACTCATCAGGGTATCAGGAATCGTTTGTTGTGGATGCAGGATACTTATCAGTTAACTAACAGCGATCGCATTTTACAAAAAACCCCTTTTAGTTTTGATGTTTCAGTGTGGGAATTCTTCTGGCCATTATTAGCCGGTGCAACCCTAGTGGTAGCTAAACCAGAAGGTCATAAAGATAGTATCTATTTAATACAATTGATCCAAGAGCAGCAAATTACTACCCTTCATTTTGTCCCCTCGATGCTGCGAGTGTTTCTGCAAGAAACAGAGCTAAAAGAATGTAGTTCTCTCAAGCGGGTTTTATGTAGTGGGGAAGCTCTGCCATTAGACCTAACACAACGCTTTTTTGAGCATTTTAACTGTGAACTTCACAACCTCTACGGGCCGACTGAGGCGGCGATTGATGTGACTTACTGGCCCTGTTTACCGGGGAGTGAAAAAGCGATAGTGAGTATTGGTCAACCAATTGCCAATACTCAGATTTATATTCTTAATCCGCACTTACAACCAGTTCCTATAGGGATTGTGGGAGAATTACATATTGGTGGTATAGGTTTAGCTCGTGGATATCTCAATCGTCCCGAATTAACAGACCAGAAATTTATCCCTAATCCTTTTGCTAAGGTCGCAGGAGCAATAGGGGGAGAAATTAGGGCAAAATTATATAAAACGGGGGATTTAGCCCGGTATTTACCGGATGGAAATATTGAGTTTTTGGGGCGTATTGACCATCAAGTTAAGATTCGAGGTTTCCGGATTGAGCTTGGGGAAATTGAAACTATACTCAGTGAACATCCAGCAGTTGAGCAAGCGGTAGTCATTGCATCGGAGACAGAAACCGGCAGTAAAACACTAATTGCTTATGTTGTGGGTCAGTCTCAAGAGGGGGAACTCTTGGCGACTTCAGAAAAAGGGCAATTATTCGATGAACAAATCGAGCAATGGCAAAGCCTCTATAACCAAATTTACAGCCAAACATCGGCAGATTCTGAGGGTATATTTAATATTGTTGGCTGGAATAGTAGTTACACGGGGGAACCTATCCCAGTTGCTCAGATGCGAGAATGGCTAGATGATAAAGTTAAGGTTATTCTCGCTCAACAACCTAAAAAAGTTCTGGAAATAGGTTGTGGAACTGGGTTAATATTATTCCAAGTTGCTCCCCATTGTCAGCATTATTGGGGAACAGATATTTCATCAGTAGCCTTAGACCATATTCAGCGAATTAATCAAGAAGGGCCTCAGCTAGAGCAAGTCAGGCTATTGCATAGCACAGCCGATAATTTTGAGGGTTTGGAGTCAGAAGGATTCGATACAATTATCCTTAACTCGGTTGTGCAGTATTTCCCCCATATAGATTACTTATTGCGGGTTTTAGAGGGAGCTATCAAGGTACTAACTCCGGGGGGGTGTATTTTCCTTGGAGATGTGCGAAACTTGCAACTCATGGCAGCTTTTCACGCTGATGTAGAACTTTATAAGGCTAACCCTGAAGATTCGATTAGGGATTTTAAACAGCTTGTACAGAGAAAAATTGAGCAAGAAAATGAGTTATTCATTGACCCTGATTTTTTTAGAGCAATTCAGTCCTATTTTCCTCAGATTACTGAAGTCGAGATTCATCTAGAGAGAGGTCGATACCACAACGAATTGACTCAATTTCGTTACAATGTTGTTCTGCGGATTGGAACAATTGTGGATTTTAGCACCGACTTTCCAGAATTAAACTGGACTGAACAGCAGCTGACTTTATCTGAGGTGAGAAATCAACTGGGGACATCTGAGGGGTTAAGGGTGATAGGTGTCCCTAATTTGCGCTTGTTTGGACCTTTAAAAATTGTGGAATTGTTGAACAATTCTCAAGACTTTGGGACAATCGAGGAATTTAAAGCGATTAAATCGGACATTATACCGGAAAATGCCGTAGAAACTGAAGATTTTTCGGCTTTAGCTGCGGATTTATCCCTTTCGGTTTGGGTAACTAGGTCTGATACTCCGGACTGTTACGATGTGATTTTTGCTCCGCTAGAAAATTCCCGTAGAAATTACATCGCTTTTACCCCCACCCACACCGCAAAACCTGAATGGCAACTTTATGCAAATCACCCTTTAAGGTCTAAGTTAAACAGTAAACTGATTCCCCAACTGCGGAGTTATCTGCAAAAGCAACTCCCAGAATACATGATACCCCATGCCTTTGTGCAATTGGATTCTATTCCTCTGACAAATAATGGAAAAATTGACCGTCGCGCCCTACCCTCTCCAAGCTATAACAGTTTAAGGAATTCGGAGAATTTTGTAGCACCTTGTACCCCTCTTGAGGAAATTTTAGCACTGATTTGGGCTGAAGTTTTGGGCATCGAAGAGGTTGGTATTCACGATAATTTTTTTGAACTTGGGGGGGATTCGATTCGGGCAATACAAGTGATCGCTAAGGCGCGACAAATGGGTTTTCATTTTTCCTTACCCCAATTATTGCAACATCAAACCATTCAAGAATTGGCCAATTGCGTTAGCTATGAAATTGATACTTTGGGGACTGAAAAAACGGAAGTTTTTAGTTTAATTCCTCAAGAAGTTCGCTGGGATTTACCGGAGGAAGTGGAGGATGCTTATCCTCTAACTGCTCTACAATTGGGGATGATATTTCATAGTGAATATCAGGGGAATCTCTCGGTGTACCATGATGTGTTTACCTATCATATTCGTGCTACTTTTAATTTTCCCGCTTTACATAGTGCTATTAAGGAGATTGTCCAGCGGCATCCGGTATTACGAACCAGTTTCGCACTCTTTGAATATCAGGAACCCCTACAATTAGTTCATCGACAAATCGATGTTCCTTTAGGATTAGATGACCTAACCCATTTATCTCCTTCTGAACAAGACACGGCTATTGATGATTGGATTGAGCGGGAAAAAATCCGCACTTTTGACTGGAATAGTCCTCCTTTATTTCGCTTTCATCTCCATCGCCGCAATCAGGATAACTTTAACCTAACTTTCAGTTTTCATCACTCTATTTTAGATGGTTGGAGTGTCGCCTCATTGCTCACAGAATTGTTACAACAGTATCTCTATCTTCTCGACAAAAAAGTTTTACCTCTTTCTCCCCCTCCAGATATCAGTTTTAGGGATTTTGTCGCCTTAGAAAAGAAAACTATTCAATCGACAGAATGCCAGAATTATTGGCAAGAAAAACTCAGAGATGTCACGCTGACCAAACTTCCTCAGTGGTCGAAATCTAATCAAGTTAATCAAGATTGGGATTGGTTAGTTCCCATATCTAGTCAGGTATCTCAGGGATTAAAACAACTCGGTAAACAAGTTGGAGTCCCCCTAAAAAGTGTTTTATTGGCGGCTCATTTTCGGGTATTAAGTTTACTGAATAATCAGAGGGATATTGTTACAGGTTTAGTCTCTAATGGACGGTTAGAAGTAGCCGATGGAGAAAAGATATTAGGTTTATTTTTGAATACTTTGCCCCTACGTTTAGAGTTATCTGGAGGTTCTTGGAGCGATTTAGTTAAGCAAGCTTTTGATGTTGAAAGAGAATGCTTATCTTGGCGAAGATATCCCCTGGCTGAGTTACAAAAAACTTTTGCGGGTCAACCTTTGTTTGATACGGCTTTTAATTTTATTCATTTTCATGTTTATCAAGGTATCATCGGGGTGCAAGATTTAGAGGTCTTGGGAGGGAAGTTTTTTAATCAAACTAATTTTACATTGTTAGCTAATTTTAGTCTTCATCCCCTTTCATCTGAAGTAGAACTTACCCTTAAATATGATGGGAATTATCTAGGGGAAAAGCAGATGGAGTTAATCGGAGGATACTACGAGAAAACTCTCATCGCTATGGCAACGGAAGGGTTAGAACGTTATGAGACTTGTTGTTTACTTTCTGAGCAAGAACAACATCAATTATTGAAAGAATGGAATGATACTGAGGTTCACTATCCAGATGACTGTATTCATCAATTGTTTGAGGAGCAAGTTAAGCGCAGTCCTGATGCGATCGCTATTATTGCAGAAAATGAACAATTAACCTACCGTCAATTAAACGAAAAAGCGAATCAATTAGGGCATTATTTAGGCAAAAAAGGGGTGAAACAGGAGTCTTTGGTGGGAATTTGCCTAGAACGGACAACTGAGATGGTTATAGGGTTATTAGCCATTCTCAAAGCAGGGGGAGCTTATGTACCTTTAGATGCAGCTTATCCAACTGAACGCCTCAATGTCATTTTAGGGGATGCCCAAGTTTCCTTGTTGCTAACACAAGAAAAATTAGTCGAGAAATTAGGGAATTATCCAGGGAATCTGGTGATATTAGAGGCAGAACAAAGAAATATAGCCCTAGAAAGTCCCGAAAACCTCTCTTTACCCGTAAGTTCCAGTAATACCGCTTATGTGATTTATACCTCCGGTTCAACGGGGAAACCGAAAGGGGTTGTCATTGAGCATCAAAGCACCACAACCTTACTGAATTGGTCCAAGGAAGTCTTTAGCAGTGAGGAATTAGCGGGGGTTTTGGGTTCTACGTCTATTTGTTTTGATTTGTCAGTATTTGAACTATTTTTGCCCTTGGCTGTGGGGGGTAAGATTATTCTGGCCCAGAATGTTCTAGATTTGCCTAGTTTAAGTGCAGCCAAAGAGGTAACATTAATTAATACCGTACCTACAGCGATCGCCCAACTTCTGGAAATTGAGGCGATACCTGAGACTGTGCGAACGGTAAACCTCGCAGGAGAAGCTTTGTCTAATCAATTAGTCCAGAAGCTTTACCAGCAGGAAAACATTAAGAAAGTTTATAATCTCTATGGTCCTTCAGAAGATACCACTTATTCCACTTTTAGCTTAGTGCCTAAAGGACACCATGGACAACCGAGTATCGGCCGGCCTATTGCCAATACTGAAGTTTATATTCTGGACTCTTTTAAGCAACCGGTTCCTCTAGGAACTATTGGTGATTTATATATCGGGGGTGAAGGGTTAGCTCGATGTTATCTTAATCAACCTGAATTAACCGCCGAGAAATTTATCTCCAATCCGTTTAGCAATGAACCCAATGCAAAACTCTATAAAACAGGAGATTTAGCCCGATATTTACCCGAGGGAAATATTGATTTTTTGGGGCGGGGTGATAATCAGGTAAAATTGCGGGGTTTCCGCATTGAATTAGGAGAAATTGAGGCAACTCTAGGGACTTATCCCCAAGTTAAGCAAACGGTGGTGAAGGTTTGGGAGGACTCCTATCGGAATAAGAGGTTAGTCGCTTATCTAGTAGGAGAAAATGGCCCGATAAATACTGAGGATTTGCGTCGTTTCTTGGGACAGAAGTTGCCAGAGTATATGATTCCGGCTCTTTTTGTCTCCTTAGAAGCTCTCCCTCTGACTCCTAATGGAAAAATTGACCGTTCAAGATTACCCATCCCTGAGATACCTTGCACATCTGAGCAGGATTTTGTTCCCCCTCATACTCAGAAAGAAAAGATTTTGGCTAGTATTTGGCAAGATGTTCTCAGCATTAAACAAGTGAGTCGTTATGACCGCTTTTTTGAAGTTGGGGGCGATTCTATTGTCAGTATTCAGGTTGTCGCTCGCGCTCGTCAAGCCGGGTTGAAAATTACTCCTAAACAGATATTTGAATATCCTACTCTTGCTGAACTGGCTACAGTTGCCGATTATTCCACAGCCGAATTAGCTAAACAGGGTTTAGTGACGGGTATTGTGCCTCTCACTCCCATTCAACTGTGGTTTTTTGAGCAAAATCGCGCTGAAATGCACCACTTTAATCAGTCTGTCCTCTTAGAAGTTCCCCATCACCTGAAAGCTGATTTGTTAGCTCAATCTCTGAGAAAATTAATTGAACATCATGACGCTTTGCGGTTACAGTTTACTGTGGAGGAAGGACAATGGCAACAAGTCAATGAAGGAATGTCGGATGAAGTACCTTTTGAGGTGATTGATTTGTCTTCTATTCCTCAATCTCAGCAAGGGGAAACTCTCTTAGCAATGGCAACAGTTCAACAAGCAAGTTTAAACCTCTCTACTGGACTATTAATCAAGGCCGTACTATTTGAATTGGCCCCCTATCAACCCAGTCGGTTACTGATTATTATTCATCACTTGGGAGTTGATGGTGTATCTTGGCGAATTTTGCTAGAAGATTTATTGATGACCTATCAACAGTTGGAAAGGGGGGAGAATGTAGAACTTCCTCCAAAAACCATAGCTTTTCAGGATTGGGCGCTTCTCTTGAGGGATTATGGACAAGGGGAAAAAGCGAAAGCGCTATTAGACTATTGGTTAACTCAACCTTGGTTAGAAGCGAGAAATTTACCTGTAGATAACGAGAGTGGAAAACCATACAATACAGTAGCGACGGCAAATGATGTCACGGTGACTCTAGATGAAGAACAAACCCGCACCCTCTTGCAAAAGGTTCCCGCTGCCTATAACACTCAAATTAACGAGGTTCTGTTAACCGCTTTAGCAGAAACTTTGACACAATGGACAGAAAATTTGACCATATCTCTTGATTTAGAAGGACACGGACGAGAAGATTTGTTCAGTGAGGTTGACTTATCGAGGACGGTAGGTTGGTTTACCAGTCTTTTTCCGGTTGTTTTGCGACTCCCCCCCGAAAATCACCCCGGTGAGCGACTCAAATCTATTAAGGAACAGTTACGAGCTATTCCTCACAAGGGAATTGACTATGGAATTTTGCGATATTTGAGTGATGAGGCTGATATTAAGTCTCAATTAGCTGAAATTCCTGCCAGAGAAGTTTTGTTTAATTATTTAGGTCAATTTGAGCAAGGACAATTGCAAAAAGGGGATTGGAAATTAGCGGATGAGTCTAAGGGGCCTAATCACAGTCTTAAGGGACATCGTAGTCATTTATTAGAGATTACGGCCAGAGTTATAGAGGGACAGTTACAAGTAAACTGGACGTATAGCGATCTCATCTATGAACGTTCGACGGTAGAATATTTAGGGCGCGGCTATAAAGAAGCTTTGCTGAAATTGATTGAGCATTGTTTATCTCCTGATGCTGGGGGTTACACTCCCTCGGATTTTCCGGTAGCGCAATTGAATCAACAGGAATTAGACGATATTCTGGCAGAAATTGACTAATAAGGAGAATCTTTCATGGCAGACACAAAAAATCAACCCGCCAAAAATGTGGAGTCTATTTATCCTCTTTCCCCCATGCAGGAAGGGATGCTCTTTCATAGTCTTTATACTCCTGATTCAGGGATTTATTGTAGCCAAACTCTAATTACTCTGGAGGGAGAAATTAACCTTACAGTTTTTAGGCAAGCGTGGGAAAAAGTTGTCGAGCGTCACTCGGTATTAAGGACTCTATTTCTTTGGGAAAAACGGGAAAAACCTCTGCAAATTGTGCGAAAAAAGGTTGATTTGCCTTGGGATTATCAAGATTGGCGCAATCTTTCCCCCAGAGAACAACAACAACGTTTAGATTTATTGTTACAAACAGAGCGTCAACAAGGGTTTGAACTCAAAGTTGCTCCTTTAATGCGCTGCTTGATGATTCAACTATCAGACCAAACTTATAAATTCCTCTGCAATCATCATCATATTATTCTAGATGGTTGGAGTATGCCTATTATTTATCAAGAAGTTTTAGGGTTTTATGAGGCGGGTATTCAAGGGGAAAGTTATCATCTTCCTTTGCCCCGTCCTTATCAAGATTATATTGTTTGGTTACAGCAGCAAAACCCATCTGTTGCTGAGAGTTTTTGGCAGCGAACTCTTGAAGGGTTTATGACTCCCACCCCCCTGAGGGTGGACAGACTCCAGTTAATGAAATCTGAAGGTAAGCCGACTTATAAAGAGTATAACTGTCATTTATCGGCTTCTCACTCGAAAGACCTGCAATCTTTGGCACAAAAGCATAATCTGACCTTATCTACTCTAGTACAGGCCGCTTGGGCGATTCTTCTCAGTCGCTATAGTGGGGAGTCAGAAGTTTTATTTGGGGTTACGGTTTCTGGTCGCCCCCATGATTTATCAGGGGTAGAACATAGGGTAGGATTATTTATTAATACATTGCCGCTGCGAGTCTCCATCAGAGAATCAGATTTATTGCTATCTTGGTTACAGGAATTACAGCAAAAGCAAGCAGAAATTCAGGATTATGCTTATGTTTCTCTGGCTGAAATACAGAGATTAAGTGATATTCCACCGGGGGTTCCCCTGTTTGAGAGTTTGGTCGTTTTTGAGAATTATCCCAGAGAAGCGTTATCGAGAGATTCTCGTCAATCCTTAAGGGTTAAGGATGTGGAGAATTTTGAGGAAACTAATTATCCTTTGACGGTGGTTGCTATTCCTAAACAGGAGTTACTGATTCAGTTAATCTATGATACTGGCCGTTTTACTCAGGATACGATTGAACGGATGGCAGGACATTTACAGACTATTTTAACAGGAATTGTTACTGAACCTCTGCAACGAGTAACACAATTACCTATATTGACAACAGAAGAGCAACATCAGTTATTAGTAGAGTGGAACAATACTGAGGCTGATTATCCTTTAGATAAGTCTTTACATCAATTATTTGAGGAACAAGTTGCCCAGAATCCCGAGGGAATAGCGGTTATTTTTGAAGACCAAAAATTGACCTATCAACAGTTAAATAACCGGGGAAATCAGTTAGCTCACTGTTTACGAGATAAGGGGGTGAATCCAGAAAGTTTGGTCGGTATTTTTATGGAGCGTTCCCTAGAGATGGTCATCGGTTTATTAGGGATATTAAAAGCTGGGGGAGCTTATGTACCTTTAGAGCCAGATTATCCTACCGAGCGCTTGGGGGATATCCTCTCAGATTCGGGTGTTTCTTTGGTGTTAACTCAGGAATCTTTAGGGGATTTTCTTCCCCAAACTGGTGCCGAATTACTGTGTTTAGATAGGGATTGGGAAAAGATAGCTACCTATAGCCCAGAAAATCCCTTCAATCTAACGACTCCTGAGAATTTAGCCTATGTTATTTATACATCAGGTTCAACGGGAAAACCCAAAGGAGTATTAATTAGCCATCGGGGGTTAATGAATTTAATTTGTTGGCATCAAGACGCTTTTGAAATTACGCCTTTAGACAAAACTACTCAACTAGCAAGAAGCGCTTTTGATGCTGCGGTTTGGGAGTTATGGCCCTGTTTAACAGCCGGTGCGAGTCTTGTCTTAGTTAAACCTGAAATCATGCAATCTCCCCCGGAGTTGCGAGACTGGTTAATTGCCCAAGAAATCACCGTCAGCTTTTTACCAACTCCCCTAGTTGAGAAGATTTTATCTTTAGAATGGGATGAAAATATAGCCCTCAGAATTATCTTAACGGGTGGGGATAAACTCCATCATTATCCTTCAGTATCAAGGCCTTTTAAGCTTATTAATAATTATGGTCCCACAGAGAATACAGTAGTAACCACTTCAGGAATAGTTCCCGATTATGAGGAAGGAAACTCCTCATCCCCGTCTATTGGCAAGCCAATTTCTAACACAAAAGTTTATATTTTAGATCAGAATTTACAACCGCTTCCGATTGGGGTTCCTGGAGAGTTACATATTAGCAGTGTGGGGTTAGCGCGGGGTTATCTCAATCGTCTGGAATTAACTAAAGAAAAATTTATTTCTAACCCTTTTAATTCGGGTATATTATATAAAACGGGGGATTTAGTTCGCTATCTTCCAGAGGGCAATATTGAATTTTTAGGGCGCATTGATAATCAGGTTAAGCTGAGGGGATTACGGATTGAATTAGGGGAAATAGAAGCAGTTTTAGAGACCCATTCTCAAGTGGAAAAAGCCGTAGTTATTTTGCGAGAAGATACGTCAGAAAATCAACGCTTAGTCGCTTATATAGTCAGGAAATTCCCCTCATTAGGTATCGGAGAATTGCGCCGTTTCTTGCAGCAGCAACTCCCCGCTTATATGGTTCCTTCTGCCTTTGTCATGTTGTCAGATTTTCCCTTAAATAACAATGGCAAGATAGACAGGAAAAAATTACCTGTCCCCGATGAGACATCAATTATTGAATCTGCTTATATAGCTCCAAGAAATGAAAAAGAAAGCCTCTTAGCTCAGATTTGGCAAGATGTTCTTCAGCTATCACAAATAGGGGTTAATGACAACTTCTTTGAGTTAGGAGGACATAGCTTAAAAGCTATTTCTCTAGTGAGTAAAATTCAAGAAAAGTTAGGGCAATCTTTGCCCATCAAACAAGTATTTGCTCATCCTACCATTGCTGAACAAGCAGAATTATTAAGCACTGTTCCCCCTCTGACGGTAGCCACTATTCCCCTTGTATCTGCACAAGAAACCTACGAAACATCCCATGCTCAGAGACGTTTCTATGTCTTGCAACAGATGGAGCTCAATAATGTAGCTTATCATATTGTTTCCACCCTCAAAATAGCAGGAAATTTTAGCCCAGATGTCTTTGAAAAAGCCATACAATTATTGATTTCCCGTCATGAATCCCTGCGGACATCTTTCATTTTAATTAACGGTGAACCACAACAGAAAATCCTGCAAAATCGTCCTTTTGATTGGGAATTTAAAGACTGGACAAATAAACCTGATGAAGAAATCTTAGAAACGATTGCAAAAGAGAGAAAAGCGTTTGACTTAGAAAAAAGTCCCCTGGTGCGCTCTAAGGTTTATAAACTGTCTCCGAATGAATATATTTTGGAGTTAGAAATTCATCATATTATCTGTGATGGTTGGTCAATGAGTTTGTTAGCTAAAGAATGCTTAGAATACTACTCTGATTTAGCCAAAGGATTACAGCCTAATATAGAGCCATTGCCGATACAATATAAAGATTATGCAGGGTGGCAAAATAATCTTTTAAGGAGCGAAAATAATTCAAAAAACCTAGATTACTGGCGGCAAAAACTGGACAATGGACAACTGACCAGAGTTCACTTACCGACAGACTTTAAACGTCCCCAAATAAAGACGTTTAAGGGTTCTCATTTAAGCTGGACATTTGACCGAGAAACGATTTCTAAATTAAGAAAAATTTGTCAGGAAAACGAAATAACCCTATTCATGGCATTGGTAGCGGCTGTCAAAATATTACTGTATCGCTACAGTGGTCAACATGATATTACTATTGGTACAGAAATCGCCACTAGAAACCATCCTCAACTGCAATCTCTAATCGGTTTATTTCTCAATACCTTAGTTATTCGTGACCAAATTGAACCCGAAAAAGGCTACAAAAATCTACTCGCAAAGGTTCGTCAAACCGTTACCGAAGCCTTAGAACATTCCGATTATCCCTTTGATATTTTAGTAGAAAAATTAGCTGTTTCTAGAGAAATTAACCGCACTCCCTTGTTTGATATATTAGTCCTTCTGCAAAATTTTGATCAACCTGTAGGCTTAGAAAATATACAAATAAAATCTCTAGATTCCCTGACCCCGACCAGTAAGTTTGATCTATCTTTTGTGTTTAGTGAAGCTCAGGAAAAACTCAGATTAGAGCTAATTTATAACACCGACTTATTCCAAGAGGAGAGGATGAAAAAATGTCTCATTCACTTCGATAAACTCTTGAATGAAATGCTATCTAACCCTGCCCAACCCGTCAAAGACATTTCTTTGTTATCGGCAGCAGAAACCGCTTTCATCGCCAATTTTATCAATCCTATTCCTCGCTTAGAAACCCGTACCATTATCCATGATTTTATTGACCAAGTTGAAGCCAAACCGGAGAAAACATCGATTATTTATCCAGGGGGTAAATTTAGCTATCAAGAATTACATGAACTAACTAACTTTTGGGCTTATGCCTTAAAAGAATTAGGCGTGGAAAAAGACAAGGTTTGTGGTGTTCTCCTAGAAGGAGATTATCGTCAGTTAATCGCCATGCTGGCAGTATTTAAAGCCGGAGGAATCTATTTACCTCTACGTTTAGATGAACCAGAGGAGCGTCGGCAACGCATGATGATTAAAACTAGCCCTGAAATTATCTTAGTTGCGGCGGAGAATTTAGAGGGGATTAAACCCCAACTATCCGCATTAGAAAAACTGCCTCATATCTTAGTGGTTAAGGCTCATAAAATTCAGCAATATCATCAGTGGAATGGCATGGATTATCAAGAGTTTCCTTGCCAATTAAGCAAACTGCAACCCGTTCTAGCTATGCCGGATGCTGATGATTCTAATTATATTATGTTTACTTCTGGCTCAACCGGTGAACCTAAAGCAATTTTAGGCAGTCACGGCAGCTTACGTCATTTCATTGATTGGGAAAAACGGGAATTTGGCATTAATGAAAGTTGGCGCTGTTTACAAATTGCTCAAATTAATTTTGATGCTTATTTGAGGGAAACCTGTGTGACTTTATGCTCAGGGGGAACTCTGTATATTCCAGAGAGTACAGAGCGAGAAGACTTAGAGCTTTTATTACTGCGAATAGGAGAATGGAAAATTAACTTACTACACACTGTCCCCTCGGTAATGCGTCTATTTTTAAAGATGGGGCGTGGTTTAATTAATGCTCATAATCTCCTGAAAAATTTGCGAATTTTTGTCTTAGGAGGAGAGCCTTTATTTGTGAAAGAACTGGCTGAATGGCATCAAATTTTTGGCTCTCAGACAGAATTTGTGAATATTTATGGAGCAAGTGAAACTACATTTGTTAAGCATTTTTATCGAATTCCTAACCCTAATAATATTCCCTATGAACGGGTTCCGGGTGGTCAAACTTTGCCAGATGCCGCTTATGCAGTGGTTGATAGAAATCGCGCCAGGGCAATAGGAGAAGTAGGAGAAGTATTCGTTAAATCCCCCTATTTAACAAAAGGTTATTATCAAGATGAAAGCTTAACTCATTCAGTTTTTGTGCCTAATCCTTTGAATGGGGGGAGGGATATAGTTTATCGTACTGGAGACTTAGGCAGACTGCTTCCTGATCTAACTTTAGAAGTAATAGGACGCAGTGACAACCAAATTAAATTAAATGGGGTACGGATTGAATTAGGAGAGATTGAAGATGTCCTCAGTGGGATTGAGGGAGTAGAAAAAGCCTTAGTTATAGCTAATAAAAAGGAGGAATTAGTAACCGTAATTGCTTATTATCAAGCAGAGGATACAGTTCATCAGGAATATATTCGAGGTAAATTAAAGCAACTCTTACCGATTTATATGCAGCCTAGCTTTTTAATGCGGTTAGAAGCTTTTCCCTTGTTACCCAATGGAAAAATTCATCGTCTAGCTTTGCCAAAACCCGAAGAAAATATTACTGACTCAACTAACCAAGTCCCAGATTTTAATCCACAAGAAGCTTTATTAGCTTCCCTTTGGGGTGAGTTATTAGAAGCAGAAGTGAGTAACAGTAATCAGTCATTTTTTGAACTAGGAGGAAACAGTCTAAAGGCGATGCGCTTAGTGTCACAAATCCGTAATCAATTTGGGGTTTCCCTCCGATTACGGGAAATTTTTACCCATAATACTTTAAAAGAACAAGCTGTATTAATTCAATCCCGACAAAAACGATGATCAACTTACCACAATCTGACTCAATTAACCCACTGGAAAAACAAAAATATTACGAAGTCTCTCACGGTCAAAGAAGGCTTTGGATTTTGCAGCATATCAGCGAATCTTCTAGTGCTTATAATATTAGGCTTGCCATGAGAATTAATGGCAAGTTAGATGTTTCTATATTAACAGCAGCTTTTCAAGAACTGGTGAACCGTCATGAAATTCTCAGAACCACTTTTACCAGTGTTGGGGGCAATATTAAGCAAGTTATTCATGAGCAAATCTCCACAGAACAGTTAATCATTTTTAAAGATTTAAGAGAAGAAAAAGATGCTGAACTCTTGGCAGATGATTTGATTCAAGATTCGGCAAATTTACCTTTTAGTCTAGAAAAGTTGCCCCTTGTTCGAGTCTTATTGGTGCAGATTAAGTCAGAAGAATTTATCTTTGGTTTGACTGTCCATCATATTATTGGAGATGCACAATCACTTGATGTCATCTTTCAAGAGTTCTTGACATTATACTCTGCTTATACTCAACAAAAAAAAGCTGAATTACCCCCTCTTACCCTACAGTATAAAGATTATGCGGCATGGCAAAATCAGTGGTTAGAAAGTGAAGAAGTTAGAGAACAACATGAGTATTGGTGTGAGGTTTTTTTCGAACATCCCCCTATCTTAAACTTACCGATAGACTTCCCTCGACCTCAAGTAAAATCTTCTCAAGCGGCTTCCTACACTTATGAATTTAGTGAGAGTCTTAGCCAACAATTACAAACCTTTGCAACTCAAAATAATACGACTCTATTTATTACCCTACTGACTTTCTTTAAAATATTACTCTACCGCCACACCGGCCAACGGGATTTAGTAGTTGGTATCCCTATTTCAGCACGAAATCATCCTGATTTAGAAAACCAGATCGGGTTTTATGTTAACACCTTGGCTTTGAGATCTTTATTACCAGAGGGAGTAACGTTTAAGCAAGTCTTAGGGGAAGTAACTAACACCTGTCTTGATGCTTATGAATATCGTGATTATCCTTTTGATAAATTAGTATCTGCTCTCAATTTAGAACGAGATCTGTCCCGAAATCCCTTATTTGATGTCATGTTTTCTCTACTGGGTAAAGAAAGCAAAACTGTCTTAAAAATTCCAGGTTTGGAACATCAACCTTATCCCTTAAAACCACGCATGGCTCAATTTGATATGACTTGGAGCTTCTTTGAAGATAGTCATAATCTTATATTAGCTATTGAATATGAGCCAGATTTATTTTTGCCTGAAACTATCGCCAGAATGAGCGGTCACTTTTTACAAATTATTGAAAGTGTAATTCAGAATCCAGATTGTCAATTATCTGAGATTAATTTATTAACCCCTGAAGAACGGCATCAATTACTAATAGAGTGGAATCAAACCGAAGTCGCTTATTCTCAAAAGTGTCTGCACCAGTTATTTGAAGAAAAAGTTAGAGATAATCCCGAGGCAATAGCTCTTATTTTTGAGGGCAAAAAATTGACCTATCGAGAGTTAAATAATCGAGCTAATCAAGTCGGTCACTATTTACAAGAAAAAGGCGTAACTTCAGAAGTATTAGTGGGGATTTTTATTGAGCGTTCCTTTGAGATGATCATCGGAATATTGGGAATTATTAAAGCCGGGGGAGCTTATGTTCCTTTGGATCCTAATTATCCCCCTGAGCGCTTGGATTATATGATATCTGATTCAGCTATCTCTCTGTTGTTAACTCAGCAATCTTTAGTTCAATCTCTACCAGAAAATTGCCCCGAAATACTGTGTTTAGATACAGATTGGTTAAAGATAGCTAATTATAGTCAAGAGAATTTGAACTCTCCAGTTAAACCAGAAAATTTAGCTTATGTTATATACACTTCTGGTTCAACAGGAAAACCTAAAGGTGTGATGAATATTCATCAAGGAATTTCTAATACTCTGAAATACACTATTGATTATTATAATCTTACCTCTGAAGATTGCATTCTCCAAATTACTCCCTTTAGTTTTGATGTTTCAGTTTGGGAAGTTTTCTCATCTTTAACATCTGGTGCTACCCTAGTCGTGACGAAACCTGACGGGTATAAAGATATAGATTATTTAATAGATTTAATTGTGCAAGAACAAGTAACTTATTTCACTTGTGTTCCCTCAATATTGCGAGTTTTTCTGCAACATCCCAAGAGCAAAGATTGCCACTGTTTAAAACGAGTAATTGTCGGGGGAGAAGCCTTATCTTATGAACTCAATCAACGATTTTTTCAGCAGTTAAACTGTGAATTATATAACTTTTATGGACCGACAGAAGCAGCCGTTTATACCACTGGCTGGTGCTGTCAGCCAAATTCCCAAATTTCTATTGGATGTCCCCTTGCTAATGTTCAAGTTTATATCCTCGACAGCTATCTTCAACCGGTTCCTATTGGTGTTGCTGGAGAATTACATATTGGTGGAATGGGTTTAGCGCGTGGATACCTCAACCAACCTGAATTAACGGCTGAAAAATTTATTCCTCATCCTTTTGCTCAGGGGAAATTATATAAAACGGGGGATTTAGCTCGCTATCTTCCCGATGGCAATATTGAATATTTAGGGCGAATTGATAATCAACTCAAGCTGAGAGGTTTCCGTATTGAATTAGGAGAAATTCAGACAGTTTTAGAAACTCATCCCAACGTCGAACAAGCTGTTGTGATTATGCGGGAAGACACATTACATAATCAACGGTTAGTTGCTTATGTAATGAGAAAAGATACTTTATTAACTTCTCAGGAGCTGCACCGTTTCTTACAACAGAAATTACCCGTTTACATGATCCCTTCTGCTTTTGTCCTGTTGTCGGATTTTCCCTTAAATCCTAACGGAAAAATAGACGTTCATAAATTGCCTATACCGGATGAGACTTCTCTAGTTGAATCACCCTATTTAGCACCCCGCAATTCAACGGAAACTATCTTAGTAAGTCTTTGGCAACAACTTCTACAAGCTGGCAAGATAGGGGTTAATGATAACTTCTTTGAGTTGGGGGGTCATTCATTACAAGCGATGAATCTTATGGCTTTAATTTATGAGAAAATGGCCATAGAAATTCCTTTATCAATGATTTATGAAAAGCCAACAGTCGCCGAATTAAGCGATTATATTATTTATGCTCAAGAGATGAATATTCAGCCGAAAGAACGCCCGTATGTGGTGTTTAATAAGGAGCAAAAAAAAGCCGTCTTTTTATTTCCTCCCGCTCTTGGTTTCGCTGCTGCTTATGCCAATTTAGCAGAGTATATAACGGATTATGCTCTCTATACTTTCCGGTATATTAGCGATGAATTAATGTTAGAAAAATACGCTGAATTAATTGAGGATTTGGCTCAGAATCAAGATATAAAATTAATGGGACATTCCGCCGGCGGATTTTTAGCGATGTTAATGGCTCAACAATTAGAAAGTCGAGGGAGAGTTGTTTCTGATGTCATTTTACTGGATACTTACAGAGGAGGACGTGAGGCTAAAAAAGCTGATATGTCAGAGATTCAAGAAGGGGTTGATGCTTTCTTATTAAATCCCAAACGTCAGCAATTAAGAGGTTACTTTTTAGAGAATCAAAAACTCCGCAATCGCACTTATAATCAAGTGTGGGAATACTTTAATTTTCTTTGGAATTCTGACTTAAAAAATGTACAAATTCAAGGGACTATTCATTTGATTCGTGCTGAGGGAAACTATGAAGCTCAAGATGATTGGATACAAGCAACAAAAGGAGAAAGAATCAATCATTATGCCACTGGTATTCATCGTGAAATGATTGATCCTCCTTATCTTCCCAAAAACGCTCTGATTATTAATAGTATTCTCAACCCAAAACAGTCGTAACCGTTTTCTAGTTATTATCACAGTCCGAGTTGCTGACTGCTGACTGCTTAAAGACTCCTGACTCCTGCAATTTTGGTTAATTAATACCAATCATCCATCGACCGGAAAATTGAGGCATCGGGGAACACAGTTGGATTACCACTAGCAGCGATTTTTTGTCGTAATTCTCGCAGTTGTTTATTGCCAATGAGAAAGTCACTTTCTACTAATTGATAGGGCAGTACATTATTATCTAAAGCATACACGGCCGTGATGCCAGCAGCTACCCCAGAGGACCACTCGAAGGAATGGACACGATAGGCGGCCGCGGCAATATGGCTGAGGGCG
Source organism: Microcystis sp. M109S1 (assembly GCF_020247025.1). Lineage (NCBI taxonomy): Bacteria > Bacillati > Cyanobacteriota > Cyanophyceae > Chroococcales > Microcystaceae > Microcystis > Microcystis sp. M109S1. Next base: position 10,244 of record NZ_JADBRW010000050.1, on the reverse strand, counting down.
ATACTTTTGCCCGCTATCAGTAAATTATCGATTTTTTGGGGAATTATAGCCCTTAAAGGGATCTCGAAGGGGTAAGCTTGCCCTTGTCCCTGTCTTTCTCCTGCTTTTTCTGTATTACCCGGTTTTTCGGGGGGATGTTCCGTCATGCAGGGATGAAAATCAATCGCATAGTGACCGATACCGACGGAATCGGGGTAAATAGTCGATCGCTTGCGTTTAACGGCCTGATCGGGGGATAATGTGCCATCAAGTACGGAAAATCCCTCTAATCCTGCCAAGGTGGCAATTAAGCGCCGATATTCTGCTGGAGAAAGATTTTGACGATAGAAATCGCTTTGAAAATTTTGTCGGGAAATATCGATTTCTGTGACGGTAAAACCATCGGGGTAAGTCAGGGAAGGACGACCGATAATCCGTCTTGCTTCCCGAATATAGGGATATTTTGACAAACCGTGGGCAGTACCCATGGGAGAATCAAAACCGGAGAGATAACGGTTATTCAAATGGGGAACTTTTACCCCGTCCCCTAACTGGGAATCGGTGGTTCCTTCTACTAACCAATAATAGTAGGAAATGGCGTGTTCTTCGCCCCTCGCGAGGGTTTCTGTGCGTAATCCTCCCATCCATCCCCCCGGAGATAACTGTCCTAACTGTTGCAACTGTTCACGGGTGTAGATAAAGTTATCCTTAGCAGTCCCCGGACGATAATCATTTCCCCAGGTCCAATTCTGCATGGAAATATCCCCCGGTACGGGTTCAGTGAAAGTAATTCCCCCAAAGGTTTTCTCTTTACCCAGTTGCGGACTCCAAATACGACGATAGGTGAAAACGAGGTCAAAATCGGCTAATCGGGGCAATTCATAGCTAAAATAGGGGGCATAGCGTTCATAATAAACGGGTTTCTCGTGGGTTTGTGGTTTTTCTGTTTCCTCCATGGCGAAGGTATAGGTAAAGCCTTGGGTACAGTAGGGGTCGCCAGTGACGCTAGAGGAAGAAGGTTCGAGATAACTGCGCTTATCGACACCTAAACGGTAGGGAATATCTGATAATCCGATTATTTCCCCGGTTTCGGTCGCTTCAATCACATACCAATCTGCTAATTGATTCGGTTGGGAGGATTTGGGGACAAAACGGAGGATTTTCTTATCAAAACGGGGAGAATTTTCGTAGCGATAGATATCCTCCATTTTTTGCGATAAAAACTCGGTATTTAGGGGAGGAGTACCTTTTGCGGGACTATGTTGAATAGCAATTACACCGGTAATCTGTTGACCAGTACCGCGATTGGGTAAAGTTTCAATATTTAATTCTTTGACTACCGTGGTGGGAAACCATTTCAGGGTTCCTTTGCCTTTTTTGGCAGCGTCTTCTAACTGTTGAAATAATAATTTATGTCCATCAAAAGGCAAAAAACAAGACCCGCTTACCCAACATTCTCCGGGGTTGCGTTTCCCGTAATGCTTTCTAATTCTTTCCCTAAATTCTAGATAACCTTTCGGGAAAAATAATTTTTCTCTTTGTGTTCGTCTTTCATCTAATGCGGAGGTTCCCTGAGAAGATATCTGTCCCCCCACCCAGTCGGTAATCTCGGTTAAACAGACGGTTTTTCCTAATAATAAAGCTTCGTAGGCCGCACCGGCACCGGCTAAACCACCACCCACCACCAGAATATCACAGCCGACGGTTTGATCCGGTTCTCGCGGGGGGGCTGCTAGGGTGAGGGGAGTGAAAGCTTGCAGGAGAAATAACCCCAAAGAGAGGGATTTGAGGGGAGTAAAGTGATGATTGAAAATTTTAGGTGACATTATTGACAAATATCAATGTTGTGACTGAGAGTTTCCTCTTTCTTTGAAGCAGTAGCCAGAGAATCTGTTCCTGAAATCCTGATTCTTTTTTTTGGGCGATTTTGAGAGATTATACACCGCCAAGCTGACAATCGATCGCTTTTCTGGAAATGTTTTGACAAAATAGAGATAGCCTGATTCGGTGTCATTCCCTTTGTTATTCCCTGTAATCCTTCCTAAGTTAAATTCAAAACAAACCCGGGTAACACATCTTCCCCGGATAAAATAGCAGGTAAATTAATAATTTCCACATCGCTATTTAGTCGATAGATTTCCACCTGCTGCTGTTGCGGATTAATCAACCAACCCAAACGTAAACCACTGGCTAAATATTCACTCATCTTGTCCTGTAAAGAGGTTAAAGAATCGGTACGATAACGTAATTCAATCACAAAATCGGGACACAAAGGTGGGAACTTTTCTCGCTCTTCTGCGCTCAAAGCTTCCCATCTTTCCCGTTTTATCCAAGCAACATCAGGAGAACGATCTCCTCCATTTTGTAAACGAAAAATTGTCGAAGAACTAAACACCTCACCAAGTTGAGTTTGCTCGTTCCATACCCCAACTTTAACAATCAAATTAGCTTCCTGTTTACCACTATGGCTCTTCTGGTTTATGTGTGGAAACGAGGTCTATACTGATAGAATATCCGCAAAATAGCCCTAAAAGTCTTGCCCGATAAGCATTTCACGATTCCATAAGCAAAAATTATCACACAAAGTCGAGAAGAGCCCCACTATTTCCACCCACGGGAGCCATAATTAATAATTCTCCTTTTTGATTACGTTCTAAATTCCATGTTTGATTAGCCTGACAGAGATGATAAAATTGTTCATCGGTCAGATTAACTGTCTCTAGATTTAACACTACAGTTTCCATCGCTTCTCCTTCTTGCTGCTTTATACAAGATAACTTAATTATAAGAATGGCTATATCGGTGATTCATCTCAACCTATTTATCTAATTGACTCTCGAAAAATTCTGGCCAATCGGGATTAGTAGTGTCTAGGGAAATTAGATAGGGTTGTTCTTTTTCATTAAAAGGTTCTGTTTTCTCAATTTGGGCATTTAAAACCTCGATAGTAGCGTCAGAAATATCGCCTTTTCTAGCGGCAATCCGTTGTTTTAAAACTTCTATAGGTGCGTAACAATGGACAATATGAAAAGGAATCTGTAAATTTTGGGCATAGGTTAATAAAGGTTCTCTCCAAGCATATTTATCGTAGCGTGCATCGAGAATAACCGGATAACCTAAAGCTATTAAAATTTCGGCTAATTCGGCCAGTCTAGCGAAGGTTTTTTGACTCATTTCCAGACTATATATGTCTAGACTTCCTGTTTGATTTAAGTCAATTCCAGCCAAATGTTTGCGAACTGCATCGGAACGAATCTGAATAGCATTAAGATTTTTAGCAATTACTTTCGCTATGGTACTCTTACCCGAGCCAGAAAATCCCGACATCAGAATTAATCTCGGTTTCTGCGGTTGTGTGTACTGCCAAGCTAATTGATAATAATCCTGTGCATTGGCTTTAATTTTCTCGGAAAAACTGTCACCATCAAGCAAAAAACTATTGACTTTTGCCCTCACATATGCTTGTCTAGTCAGGTAGAGAGGCAAGACTTTTAAACCCTCCCAGTCGGCGGTTTGTTCTAAATAAGTATTCACAAATAAATTAGCGAAATCTTCTCTCCCCCTAGCGGTTAAATCCATGGCTGTAAAAGCAAGATCATACATGACATCAACAAAGCGAAAAGATTCATTAAATTCTATGCGATCAAATAATTGTATTTCTCCCTGCCACTGACAGATATTATTTAAATGTAAGTCTCCGTGACATTCGCGAATCATCCCTTTTATTTGTCTTTCTTCTAACCAATCTCCGTGTTCTGCGAAGAATTTATCTGTATAAGCTTTCGTTTCATCGTATTGTTTTTGGGTTTGGACAAAATTAATATATTTCTCGGTTTGTTGGTAGTTTTCATCAAAAGCTTGTTTAATAACTTCTAAATTGCCAAATTGGGTAATATAGGAATTAGTCACAGCTTGTCGATGAAATCCTGCCACTTTTTCAGCCAAAGATTTTATAGCTTTTTCCGTTAGTTCTCCCCGTTCAAAAACCTTACTCAGTAAACATTCTTGGGGAAACTGATTCATTTTTAAAATGTATTCGATCGCTTTCCCTTCTCCATTTAAACTTATGCTACCCCGTTCCTCATTAATTGACAAAACTTCCAGATAGATATTCGCCGCAACTCTTTTATTTAACTCTAGTTCCTGTTCTAGATAATACTTTCTCTTTTCTAAAGTGGAGAAATCTAAAAAATTATAATTAACTGGTTTTTTGACTTTATAGGCATAATCTCCTGTCAAGAAGATAATTGAAGCATGGGTTTGGATAGTTTCAACGGGAATTTTGACAGAATGAGGATAAAAGTCGGGATTTTTTAATTCTTCGATTAATCGGTTGCTATCCATAGGGAGAACTCCTGTCGGTTGCATCTCATTTTTGTCAATTTACTAGGTTGGGATTTTTAAAGGGAAACTCTCGGCTAGAATTGGCTGTTATTTCCGATTTTATCACTTAATCTTTGACTCTTGGGGGATTCTACCCCCCAAACCCTCCGTTGGGGAGTGGGAAGTGGGAGGTGGGGAGAAGGGAGCGGGTTTTTAAAGTTTGATTGGCAGTTAATCGTACCACTAAAAACCGATTTGCTATCAGATGTCCGTGGAGGAACTGTCTCCCCCAACCGCTGGAAAGCATTAGCTTTGCAAGTGGGATGCTTACAGGGGGTTGTTTATACATTTGTACCAGTTTAAGGATGACTGATAATTGCTGATTGTCGGTAAGCTGTTGACTATCTGAATTACTCGTTAAAACTGCGTGGGAGCGGGGTCAGCTTTAAGCCAAGGAATTAGGGGTACAGTTAGTTTTAGATAATTTTGATGCTGGCTATTCCTTCTTAAGTTATATTGATAAATATCCCCTCGACAGCTTGAAGATCGAACCTTTATCCCATCTTTACCATCAAAAACCGAGCATTTAGCCATGTTATCGACTATAATCGGCCTAGAACAGAATTTGAAGAAGTACAAGGATTTTGGTTGACTCAGGCCTTGAAACCAGAAGATGTGACGCAATTGCCGTTAAGTAACTGTTCCGAATCACACCCAACACTTTATTGAGAAAATAAATTAAGTCAAAGACGAATAAGCCATGACTTTTTGAGGGAGCATATCAACTTATATTTTGTCGAGGTACCGAAAAAATGATTAATGGTTCATCCAATTCCCGTTATCTCCTCATTGTGGAAGATCCTCAAGGGAGAAGAACAATTACCCTAGAAGACATGAAATATTCTCTCGGCCGTAAGTCCGATAATCAAATTGTTCTTCGCTCCAAATACGCGTCTCGCTATCATGCGACTTTAATTAAAAAGAGTATTGATCGCCAAAAATTTTCCTATTGGATTCTTGATGGTGATTTAGAGGGGAATAAAAGTCATAATGGTATTTATGTCAATGGGTCTAAATGCTTGGTTCATGAATTAAAAGATGGTGATTTAATTAACTTTGGCTGTGATATAAATGCCAGTTTTCATTTAATAGCCAGTCAAGAAAAAATAGAGCAAGCACCGGTTAAAAGTTCAGGACAGCTACGAGTGGATCTGACGGAAAATGAAGCAAATTATAGCCGGGATACCCTCCACACAAAAAGTACCCTAATTCTCCATAATTCCCCATCCCAGGCCATTAGTTTTGATAACGGGACTCAAGAGGAATCTTTCCTAGATCCTCTCACGAATTTGCCTAACCGTTCTATCTTTAATGAATATCTGTCAAATGCTATTAATAATGCCCAGAAAAGTAATCAAATGCTCGGTCTGTTATTAGTGGATGTAGAGCCGCTAAGAAATGTCAACAATCGACTAGGTTATCGACTGGAAGATAAGCTATTAAAAATCGTCAGTGAACGGTTAAGAAAAAATTTGAGATCGGGGGATATAGTCGCTCGTTGGGGAGGGGACGAATTTATTATCCTGCTGCCAGAAATTAATAAGGCTAATGATCTGGAAAAAGTTAGTCAAAGAATTATTGAAACCCTAGAAAATAATTACGAAATCGAAAATCACTCCCTAGCCGTGCGATTCAATTTAGGTTCAGTTATCTGTCCCCCCGTCGGCACAGACAGAAAAATAATTTTACAGAAACTGGAGGAAAATTTAGTAGCGGTCAAGAATAATATCAATAATAACTCCAGGATAGAGTCAGTTAATGTTCACCCTAAAAATACTCGTAGTTCTAAAGTTGAATATTTTCTCTATCAGGCAATCAGAAATAATGAATTAGCTCTTTACTATCAACCGCAAGTTAATATGACTCAGTGGCAAGTGGAAGGGTTAGAGGTATTATTGCGCTGGTTACACCCTCAATTCGGATTAATCGCTCCTAATCGTTTCTTACCCTTAATCCAAGAAAGCGAGTTAATCCTTGAGCTTAATCGTTGGGTGCTGAAAAATGCCTGTCAACAAGCACAAATATGGCAGCAGCGAGGATTATTATACACTCCCATCTCGATCAATCTGTCCCCGCACCAATTGCGGGATCCGCAGTTGCTCACCATCCTCAAAGAAGTCTTGACTGAAAGCAAAATCGGGCCTTTCTTTCTGGAGATGGAAATAACCGAGACAAGTTTACTAGAAAATAGCCGCGAAACCGGTCGAATTCTTGGGGATTTGCAGGAATTGGGTATTAGTATCACCCTTGATGATTTTGGCAGCGGTTACGCGTCGATCGCCTATCTAGGTCAATTTTCCGTGAAAAAACTGAAAATAGAGCAATCTTTAACGAAAAACCTGAGTAATAATCCCCAAGATACCCGTTTTATCTCGTCATTGTTGGCGATAGCGAAAAGTTTTAACTTAATAGTGATCGCCAAGGGAGTAGAAACCCAACAACAATTAGAAATCCTGCAAGAATTAGGTTGCGAGAGAATGCAAGGCAATCGCATCAGTGGCCCTTTAGCAGTGGAGGAAATGACTAAATTTCTCCACATCCACCGCAGCCTGTCAGTAATCAGTGATCAGTGATCAGTTACCAGTTATCAGCTCTGGGTTTTTAGTCAGGGGTATTAAGTGAGGAGGATGAAATAGCATTAACAGTGCTGTCTTTTCACTGTTTACTGATTACTGATTACTGATTACTGATAACTGATTTTGGTCACTGATTCCGGTATGATCTGAACAGAATATCTAGTATCAAATACCTACTCATTCTAGCGTGAGGCTCTTGCCGAACCTGTCAGCAGCAGAAATTTGTGGCGGCGGGGTACTGCTGGATCCAGAGTCTGGTTTAATTACATACTATCGGTTAACAATTAGTTGTGTATTTAGAGGGAAACTATGGCCAATAAGCCAGAGCGCGTGGTTCTAATCGGTGTAGCTGGGGACTCCGGTTGTGGGAAGTCTACTTTTTTACGTCGTTTGACGGATTTATTCGGGGCCGAGTTTATGACAGTGATCTGTTTAGATGACTACCATTGTCTCGATCGCAAACAGAGAAAAGAGGTGGGTGTCACCGCACTCAATCCGAAAGCGAATAACTTTGACCTGATGTACGAGCAGATTAAAGCTCTCAAGGAAGGTCAAGCCATTAATAAACCTATTTATAATCATGAAACGGGGATGATCGATCCCCCCGAAATCATCGAACCGAATAAGGTAATCGTGATCGAGGGACTGCACCCCTTATATGATGAACGAGTCCGGTCCCTATTAGATTTCAGCGTTTATCTCGATATTAGCGATGAAGTCAAAGTTAACTGGAAAATTCAACGGGATATGGCCGAGCGCGGTCACACCTATGATGATGTGATGGCGGCTATTAATTCTAGAAAACCGGATTTCAGTGCCTATATCGATCCCCAAAGACAGTACGCTGACGTGGTGATTCAAGTGCTGCCCACCCAATTACTTGAAGATCACGAAAGTAAGTTACTACGGGTCCGTTTAATCCAGAAAGAAGGGGTAGAAAACTTTGAACCCGCTTATCTGTTTGATGAAGGTTCCACCATCGATTGGCGGCCCTGTGGTCGTAAATTGACCTGCGCTTATCCCGGCATTAAACTCTACTATGGTCCAGATGGCTTCTTGGGGAATGAAGTGTCGATTCTGGAACTAGATGGTCAATTCGATAACCTCGAAGAAATGATCTACATCGAAAGCCATTTGAGCAAAACCGGCACTAAATACTACGGTGAAATGACGGAATTACTGCTCAAACACAAGGATTATCCCGGTTCTACCAATGGTACGGGTTTATTCCAAGTGTTAGTCGGTCTCAAAATGCGTGAAACCTACGAAAAACTAATGGCCGCTGAATCAAAAGTGGCAGCCCAAGTCTAGTTTCTAGTTTTGACCGAGCCGGCATCCTACCAGGGTAGGATGCCGTTTTTTTTAATCCACTAATCCCGATCGCAGGGCCCGCACTGCCGCTTGAGTCCGATCATCCACAGAGAGTTTATTTAAGACATTGCGGACATGGGTTTTCACCGTGCCGATGGTGATATAGAGTCGCTCGGCAATCTGAGCATTACTACAACCCGCAACAATCAGAGCGAGAATTTCTCGCTCTCGTGCCGTTAGGGGGGCATTTTCCAGCAATTGGTGATATTCTCGGTCAACGCCTTGAATTATCACTGTTTTGGTCTCGGCAGCCGGACCGACGGGAACATTTTGGCGTACTTGTTGCAGAACAATATTGGCGATCGCAGGGTCAAGCCAATGATTGCCTTCGTGGGTGGAATAAATCGCCTCGATTAACTTATCAATGCTAATATCCTTCATACAGTAGGAATCAGCCCCAGCACTAAAAGCCGCTAAAACCTGTTCTTGGTTTTTGTGCATGGTTAGCATGAGGATTTTCGTGGCCAGGGGGTCTTCGCCCCGATTTTGTTTGAAGCGTCGCACTAACTCGATCCCATCGATCGTGGGTAAACCTATATCGATGATCGCTACATCGGGTTTAGTCTCCTCTAGCAGTTTCAGTCCCTGTAATCCACTGATCGCTTCCCCTACCACTTGAATACCTTCCCGATGCTGGAGAGCCACCACTAAGCCCATGCGCGTTAAATCGTGATCTTCTACAACGATAACCCGCACTTTATCCATATTTTTTGACCAGTTTCGCCGGGTTGGGCGATGATTGGATAATTTTGGCTTTTCGATTATTAGAGCCGCTCCTTGGCATTGAATTCACTCCCTTCCTCCTTCTCTGAATTCCGCTTTCTTATTCTTCATTCGGCCATCCCCTTTTTCCGGTTGATTTTATTTATACTTACTAAAAGCAGAGATTGCCAATATACTTAGCCTCCCCTAAAATATACTCAAATCTACCCAAACTTACTTGAAATTTTCTGCTTTAATTATTTATTTATAATATCATGCAAATCTCGATTAGGCAAGGATTTGGCTTTTCTGGTTTCTGTGTGGAAACGAGGCCTATACTGATAGTTTATTTATTCACCAAAATAGCCCCAAAAGTCTTTTCCAGTAAACATTTAAGAATTTCATCGGCAAAAATTATCACACAAAGTCGAGAAGATACAAGATAATTTTAAGAAGAATACATCTTTGATCTGCTTGGATTTTCATAGAATAGAACCACGCTCTGGTTTAATTATTTTGGCTCTTCGGTAATTGCCATGCAAATAATTAACTTAAAATAAAATTCGATGAGAGCGCCTACGCTCAAAAGTAGCTGAAATCTATACAGGGAGAGACTTGAGGCACAAACGGGTTAATACCAAAAGATAGACAATCGAGTTAAGATTTGATATAATAGCCAAAAACGAGATTATTTTACTTATGATACTTGACAAATTTTTGAACCTAGAAGGAACCTGTATTCAAGGCTATCGACACCTAGAAAATATCGGTATAGTTTGACGAATCGAATCGAAAAATAAAAAAGCAACCTGTCCTCGTTGTCGGTTAGAGAGCGATAAACTCCACCAAAATCATCGATATTTAGTCAAAGATTTACCGCTCTCAGGTCAACCAGTGTACCTACAAGTTAATCGTCGTCAATTTAAGTGCGGTAATTGTCAGAAACCCTTTAGCGAAGAGTTAGATTTTGTCGCCAAGAAACGAACCTATACGAAAAGACTAGCCGAGAATATACTCGAACAATTAAAAGAAGGGGATATTTTAAATGTTAGCCGAAGAAATGACGTAACGGAAGAAGAGATTCAAAGAATGCTAGAGGACATCGCCGAAGAAATTACAGAGCCAGATTTATCGAAATTAAAAAGACTAGGAATTGATGAAATCGCTCTAGTCAAAGGACAAAAAAATTACTGTGCAGTTTTAGTAAATTTAGATACGGGAAAACTAATAGCT